>JAAZLP010000432.1 GCA_012799265.1 Phyllobacteriaceae bacterium
ACCTTTGGGACATGTCGGCTCGGAGCAGTATCGACGATCGTGTCCTTCGAACGGCGTAGTCAGCGAAGATGCTGTCGGCCCAGCTTAGTTGGACAGCCCGGTACGCTGGCGCTTCAAAACGTTGGCTTTTCGGTCAACGGAAAATCGCTTGTGCACGAAGTTTCGCTTGAGATCGCACGCGGCGAGATGATCGGCCTTCTTGGCCCCAATGGTGCCGGCAAATCCAGCCTTCTACGTACCATCTATCGCACCAATCGCCCCAGTGAAGGCCGCGTCCTAGTCAATGGAGAAGACGTATGGCGCCAACCAGCAAGCTGGGTAGCGCGCCATGTCGGCGCCGTACTTCAGGACATGCCGGGGGATTTCCCACTTACAGTTTATGATGTCGTTGCCATGGGGCGCTCTGCCCATAAACGACTTCTTGAAGTGGACACAGACCATGACCGGGCGTTAATCAGGGCGGCACTCGACCTATTGCAGCTTCAGCCATTTCGCGATCGACTTTTCCGGTCTCTTTCTGGCGGGGAACGTCAGCGTGTCCTGGTCGCGAGGGCTTTGGTTCAACAACCGGCGGTGTTGGTGCTGGATGAGCCCACCAACCACCTCGACATTCACCACCAGATCAACTTGCTGAGGTTCGTCCGCAATCTCGGCATCACGGTCATTGCGGCCCTCCATGATCTCAACCTGGCGGCGATGTTCTGCGACCGGCTCTGTCTACTCCACAACGGCCATATGCATGCTTGCGGCGCGCCCGAAGAGGTACTGACCGAAGCCAATCTCGCAGAGGTATTCCGGGTAGAAGCGACACTTACAAGGAATCCGCGCACCGACTCGCTGTGGATTATGCCTGCATAGCCGGAGCGAATTGACGCCCAATTTCTGGGCCAAACGATGCGGCTGCTTTGTCGGCAATGCGACGCCTACTGACCTTGAGCGGGCTGCGATTCAGTACAGGTGTGGGCAGCCCAGATGGATGTGGCGGCGCCGGCTGTGGCGCCGAGTTCCATGCATTTGTCTTCGGTGCAGAATTGCCAGCCGCTGGGTGTGGTGCCGGATGCAGCTAGGTTGATTTGTGAGAGAGGGGGCAGGGCGGGGCGATAGGTCCAACCACCCTCTTCCCATACAGCGTCAGGGGGTAGGTCTATCCCGGCCCCAGGGCCTTTTACGCGCGCGGACACGAGGGCGAGCCTATCCCCTTCAACCTGCCAGTGTTCGACCCACTCGGTCTTTTCGACCGAATGGATCCATGTGAGCGAAAAGCTGCCGGCGAGGAACGTCAGGACGCTTCCGGCCGATGCGATGCAGATGCTCATGCAAGAGCCGGCGGGGTCGCAGCGCCCCGGCGCCACCAGAGCCAGCCGACCAGCACTACGCCCAGCGCAAAGCCGAATTCATCGGTCAGCGGCAAGGCGAGAATGAGCAAGAGGCCTGCGGCAAAGGCCATTAGCCGCTCGAGCACATTGATGGTCGCGAAGAGGAAGCCGACGATGGCGACGCCCCAGAGGGCGACGCCGAAGCAGGCCTTGATGACGATGTAGAGGACCTCCACCGGATAACCGAAAGTTTCGGCAATGGCGCCGCCCTCCTGCAGCATCAGGGAGGGCGTATAGACTGCCATGAAGGGCACGATGAAGCCTGCGGCGGCGAGCTTTGTCGCCTGCAAGGAAATCTTCAGTCCCGATGTCTTGGCCATGGGCGCTGCCGCAAAACAGGCAAGCGCAACCGGGGGCGTCAGATCGGCCATGATGCCGAAGTAGAAGACGAACATGTGGCTGACGAGTAGCGGCACACCCAGTTCCAACAGGGCGGGGCCGGCCAGCGAGGAGGTGATGATGTAATTGGGAATGGTCGGGATGCCCATGCCCAATACCAGACACGTCAGCATGGTCAGGATCAGCGAGAGGAATAGATTGCTCTCGCCGATGCTGATGATGGCGCCGATAAAAGTCGAAGCGATACCGGTCAGGGTCAGCGTGCCGATGACAATGCCGACGACAGCACAGGCTATACCCACAGGCAGGGCATTACGCGCCCCTTCGGCTAGCGAATCCCGCACGATAAGAAGGGTCTGGCGGCCGCCACGGCTAATGGCACAGGCGAAAACCAATGTTGCGATGACGATCATCAGGAAATTGACGCCGAAGCGCAGGAAGGCGGCCGATGCGAGGCCCAGGGCGATCCAAAAGGCATAGCGGAAGGCGCGGGGCCCGATCATCGCGGCCAGCGGGGTGCCAAGGATCAGGACGATCACCAATGCGAGGCCCATGGTTCCTGCAAAGATGGGCGTATAGCCGGCAAAGAGCAGATAGACGAGGGCTGCCAGGGGCAGAATGAGCGGCCAGTGGTCACGCACGGCGTGCCAAGGATTGGGCAGTTCGGCCTTGCTGAGACCGCTCAGCTTTGCTCTGCCGGCTTCGAGATGGACCATCCAGAAGCAGTTGGCGAAATAGAGCAGGGCCGGGATGATGGCGGCTAGAACGATGCTGCTATAGGGCACCTTCAGTGTCTCGGCCATGATGAAAGCCACGGCTCCCATGATCGGTGGCATGATCTGTCCGCCCATGGAGGAGGTCGCCTCGACGCCGCCCGCAAAGGCAGGGCGGAAACCGAACTTTTTCATCAGGGGGATGGTGAACTGACCACTCGCCACCACATTTGCAACGCCTGAGCCGGAGATCGTGCCCATCAAAGCCGACGACAGCGTGCAGACCTGCGCCGGCCCACCCCGCCAGCCACCGACCAGGCCAAGGGCGAAGTCGTTGAAGAGCGCAATCATGCCTGCCTTTTCAAGGAAGGCGGCAAAGACGACAAAGATAAAGATGTAGGCGGCCGAGACATAGACTGGCGTGCCGTAAATGCCCTCGGTGCCAAAGCCGAAATGCTCGATGATTTGGGCAAAGTCATAGCCGCGGTGCACCAGCGGGCCGGGCGCATACTGGCCGAAGAAGCAATAGGCTAGGAAGATGCCGGAAATGATGGCTAAGGGCCACCCCATCAGCCGTCGTGCACCCTCGAAGACCAGGACAATAGCTGCCGTTCCGACCACGATGTCGAGCGTTGTCATGAAGCTGCTGCGCTTGATGAGGTCGGTGTAGAAGACCCAATTGTAGATGCCGGTCAGGAAGCCCGCGATGCCGAGCGCCCAGAACCAGATGCGTCCCCAAAGGGTCTTGGCAACGAGATTACCCAAAAGCGCAAAGCCGAGCAGCAGCAGGAAACCTACATGCATGGCGCGCACGACCTGGCTGGGCAGTGTGCCATAGGCCGCTGTCCAGATCTGGAAGAGCGAGAAGGCGATGGCTATGCCAAAGGCAATCTTGCCCATCGTTCCCACGCCAAAGCCGGGCGGAAGCCCTTCAACGGCTTCTTCGACGCTGGCAGGTGGCGAATTGGGAAAGGTGTCAGTGTTTGCAGTCGACATCGAGTCTCCTCCCAGACAACTCGGGCAGGCACGTGCTCCACACACGGGGAGCGTAGGCCAATCGTGAAAATCAAGAATGCGCAGATGCGGCCTGCCGGTTAGCCCGGCAGGCCGAAGCGATTACAGCAGGCCTACTTCGCGATAGTAACGCTCCGCGCCCGGATGCAGCGGGATCGACAGGCCCGTCAGCGCATTGGCCGGGTCGATGTCTGCGGCGGCCGAGTGGGAGGCGACCATGCGGTCGAGATTTTCGAACATCAGCTTGGTCATCTGGTAGGCCGTCTCGTCGCTGACGCCGGAATGGGTCACGAGAATATTGCCGATCGCCGCGGTGGAGACGTCTTCTGTCTGGCCGTCATAGGTGCCTGCGGGAATGACCGAGGCGACATAAGGGGCGCCAATCGTGTCGACCACCTCCGCCGGGATGGCCACGATGTTGATTGGCATGGTCGCTGCCAGATCCTGAATGAAGGCGACGCCGAGCCCTGAGGACTGGAGGGTCGCGTCGAGCTGCCGGTTCTTGATGAGTTCAGCGGATTCCGCATAGGGCAGGTACTCAACCTTGCCCATATCGTCATAGCTCATTCCGGCAGCGGCAAAAATGGCGCGGGCATTAAGCTCGGTGCCGGAGGCAGGCGCGCCGACAGAGATGGATTTGCCCCTGAGATCTTCCAGGGATTTGATGCCGGACTCGGCATTGGCAACGATCTGGACATAGTTGGAGTAGATCGCGGCGATGGCGCGGATTTCGGTCAGCGGCTGCGGAAAGCCGGCCTCCTCGACGCCATCCCAACCGGCTTTGACGGAATCGCCCAGGGCGAAGGCGAGTTCGCCCTTGCCCTGCTGCAGCAGGTTGAGGTTCTCAACCGACGCCTTGGTGGCTTGGACCTGAGTACGGGCGCCGTCGATGTTTTCTGCGTAGAGTTCGGAGAGCGCCACACCGAGCGGATAATAGACGCCCGACGTACCGCCGGTCAGCACATTGATGAATTCCTGGGACTGTGCCGGCACGGCGCCGAGCATCATGGTGGTGGCAAGGACGCCCGAGAGAAGACGTGGGGAAACGACGGTCATGCTTTATCCTCCTGTCGCATGCGCAATATGCAGCTAGCTCCTCAACCAGCTGGTCCCCGGTAGTTTGCAAGCCGCGTGCCAGCGTGCCGCTCGTTCTAAACAAACGATTTTCTGCTGCAGGCTTTGCGGATCAGGCGGATTTCCGCCCGTCAGGCCGTAGACGCTGGCAAATTATCGCTCGCCTCGCCGCGCAGGCCATATTTGGCGATCTTCTCGTTGAGCGTTCGTCGTGGCAGGCCCAACCGCAGGGCGGTCTCCGCGGTGGAGCCGTCGCAATCCTGCAATGTCCGTGCAATCACGTCCGCCTCAAACCGGGCAACGCGATCGGCAAGATTGCCTGCCTCAGCCGGACCGTTAGTGGCAGCAGGACTCTTGCCAAGACCGAGAACAAACCGCTCAGCGTAAGCTTTCAGCTCGCGCACATTGCCGGGCCAGTGCTCGGCCTGAAGCGACTGCAACATGTTGTGCGGCATTTGCGGCGCGGGCAGATTGAAGCGCTCGGCAGCAGCCCGGGCGAAGAGCGTGTGCAGGAGGGGAATGTCCTCGCGCCGGTCGCGCAGCGGGGGAATGGCGATTTCTATCGTGGCGAGGCGGAAATAGAGGTCGGCGCGGAAGCGACCAGCGTCGCTCTCTGCCTTGAGATCAACCTTGCTCGCCGCAATAAACCGCACATCCAGGGGTCGTGGGGAATTTGACCCCAGTGGCTCGATTTCCCGTTCCTGGATCGCCCGGAGAACCTTGGCCTGTAGCGCCAGTGGCATGGATTCAATTTCGTCGAGAAACACCGTGCCGCCTTTTGCAAATTCCAGCTTGCCAACGCGGCTGCCGGCAGCGCCGGTGAATGCTCCCTTTTCATGTCCAAACACTTCGCTTTCGAAGACGGATTCCGGAATGGCGGCGCAGTTGATGGCGACGAATGGTCCCTTGCTGCGGTGACCGAAGTCGTGGAGCGCCCGGGCCACGACCTCCTTTCCGACACCCGTCTCGCCATTGAGGAGAATGTCGACATCCACATTGGCGAGTTGGGCAACCGTGTGCCGCAAATGCACCATGGGCGCCGAAATCCCGACCAGACGCGTGTCGAGTTCGGCTCCCGCTGCCTGGCGCAGTCGTCGCAATTCCTCTCCCATACGCCGTCGTTCGACGGCGCGATCCAGCACGGCTATCAGGTGGTCGGCGTCATAGGGCTTTTCGATGAAGTCATAAGCGCCCGCCCTCATGGCCTCAACGGCCATGCCCACATCGCCATGCCCCGTCAGCAGCACCACCGGTAGATCGCCATCCGCTCTGGAAAAATGATCGAGCACATCCTGCCCTGTTGCGCCGGGCATGCGCATGTCGGTCACGATGCAGTCAACATTGTCGGTCGTTATGGCGCTCATGGCGGCGACAGGGTCGGTGGAGGTAACGGTGGAAAAGCCCGAGACGCCCAGCCACTCCGCCGCTGCTTCGCAGAGCTGTTTTTCGTCGTCGATAAAGGCGATGCGGCCGCGGTTCATGCTTTCTCCAGCTGCCTTTTCTTTTCAACGTAGAGGGCAAGTTCGACCGAGGCCTGCGTGCCACCTTCCTGCATGGGAACAAGGTTCAGCTTGCCGCCAAATTCTTCGATGATGGTCTTGCTGATGGAGAGGCCTAGTCCCAGGCCCTCGCCGGTGGTCTTGGTGGTGAAAAAGGGCTCGAAAAGCCGCTGTCGTACTTCCGGGCTGATCCCTTGGCCCATGTCGGAGACGGATATGCGCAGACTGGTGCGAGAGATTTCCGCGGCAACGTCAATCCGACCCTGGCCAGCCGCGACGCTGGCATCCACCGCGTTGAGCAGCAGGTTAATGAGGACCTGTTCGAGGCGAATGGCATCGCCGCTGACCGGTGGCAGAGACGTGCCGCGCTCATAGACGATCTCAACCCCATGCTCGCGGGCCCGGGGCTCGACAATATCGATTGCCGTCTCAATCGCCAGGTTGGCGTCGACCGACTGTGGCGGCGTCGCGTCCCGGCGCGAGGAGAAAGTCTTGAGGTGTTTGATGGTGCGCTGCATGCGCCTCAGAAGCGACCGGGCCGAAGTGAGGTTTCGTTGCACCTCAGCCTTCGCGTCGCGCTCTGCGTGAATGGCCGTGGCTGCCAATGTATTATCTAGCGCCGAGAGGGGTTGGCTCACCTCATGGACAATGGCGGCAGACATTCTCCCCAGCGCCGCCAGCTTCGCTGCATGTATCAGGCTCTCCTGCATGGTTCGCAGATCCTGTTCAGCGCGCTTTCGCTCTTCGATCTCATGCGCCAGTGCCGCCGTGCGCTCCGCGACCCGGCCTTCCAGCACCGCATTCTGTTCGAGTTTCATCCGAGTCAATTGCTGGCGCTGGCGAAGAAACAGGCTGACAGCAAGGGTTAGCATGGCGACGAGCGCACTTGAGACACCGACAAGTCGCGCCTCGGTTTCGATTGGCCCGAGGGGCAGGGCTGACAGCAATTGCCAGCCGTCCGGCTCGAGGCTTCTCAAGCCCATCAGATAGCGTTCATTGCCGAGCCTTATCGTCGGGTCGTCCCATCCATCGTCAGCGTTAGGCGCCAGCGGCTCGGCTCGGGCGAGATCGATGCCATCATAGCGGCGTTCGGTTTCCAGCAGGCTGAGTGTATCGGCCGATAAATGGTGCAGCGGGCGATAGATCCAGCGTGGCTCGCCGGAAAGAAAAATCACCCCCTCCTTGTCTGCAATGGCGGTAACTTCCCCCGCCTCGGCCCAGGTTCGCGCCAATGGCCCCATATCAACCTTGGCGACGACGACGCCGATTGTGCGATCCTCGTAAATGACGCTGCTGGAGAGAAAATACCCCGGTCGCCCCGTCGTTACACCAACCGCATAAAACCGCCCCGATCCCGTCTCGATGGCTTCGATGAAGTAGGGCCTGAAGCTATAGTTGTGGCCGACAAAGCTGCCTTCCTCGTTCCAGTTGCTGGCAGCGAGGGTTTCGCCCGACAGGTCGATCACATAGAGCTCGTCCGCCCCCGACATGGACCGGACGATCTGAAGATAGTCATTGGCAATGTTGATCCTTGACCCGTCCTTGGCGAGGAGCAGTTCGATGATCCGCGGATCCTTGCTGATGACATCTGGCAGATACCTGAAACGCTCGATCTCGCTTTCGACGGCATGGAGATTGACCGTCAAACGGTCGTTCACAAGACTGCGGAGGCGCTCGACGCCCTGCTTATGCGCTACGCCCCAGCTCGCGCTCGCCACAACGGCTACCAGGATGCCGAAAAGCACCCAGATGGCATAGCGCCGCTGTGTTGACTTGTGCTCCAGTGTGCTGCTCCGCTGCATCGAGGCCCGGATCGAGAGGCCTCTGCGCCATTAAGGGAGCGGCGTCAGAAATATGCAATAGGCCCTTCGCAATCCGAGGCGCAGCTGGTCTCAAACGTCGACGGAAAGCAAGTCTTGCGCGCGCAATAGACGTGCCGGCCGAAGCATTGCCCCGGCCGACATTCCATTCGCGCTTATTGAGCAGCGCGGGCGGCGTCGAGCCAGCCATCGACCATGTCGCGATTATCAGCGATCCAGGCCGTGGCGTGAGCCTCGATATCATTGTCACCGGCATTCATGGCAGCGTTCTGCGCATAGACATCGGCAATCGGGATTTCCCCATTTTCGAGCAGAGCACGGACAGCCGGATTTTCTTCGAGGAATGCGCTGTTGACCACGGCGTCGATCGTATTGGCCGGGAAGCCGAGCATGCACGGATCGTTGACGCAGCCCTCGACGCCTTCGCGTACAGCAGCATCGGTAAGATCTGCCATGTCTTCAGGCAGATTAACCTCGGGCACTTCGATCCAGACCACGTCCTCGCCCGGCACCAGTTCGTTCACGGTCCAGTTCGGCGTCCAAGTGTAGAAGAGGATTGGGCTGCCAGTCTCATAGGAGGCAACGGCATCTGCCATGGCGGCTGGGTAGCCGGCCTTGATCAGATTGAGGTGGTCATTGAGACCATAAGCATTCATGTGATGCTCAATGGTCAGCTCACAGCCCCAGCCCGGCGGGCAGGCGACAAGGTCAGCCTTGCCGTCACCATCGCGGTCAAAAGCAGCCTTGACGTCATCGCGCTTGAAGTCCTTGAGCGAAGTGATGTCGAGTTCCTCGGCGGACTTCTTGTCGACGAGGTAGCCTTCAATGGCGCCGCCGCTGACAACGGCGGGAATGATTTCCGCGCTGCCCTCGAAGGCACTTTTGTAGGGATTGTGGATGGGGAACCAGCCGTCAACCCACAGCGTCACATCGCCGAAGGCGACCGATTGATAAAAGGCGGGGTTATCCAGCGTCAGCACGGTGCCGACCGAATAGCCGAGTTCGCCCAGAAGCTGCTTGTAGATCTCGGTATAGAACCACCCGGTGTCCCAGGTTGGCTGCGCCATGATGATCTCTTTACCTTCGCCCGGCTGTTCCTGGGCCAGAGCAGGGGCGCTGAGGCCGGTGGTGGCGAGCATGAGAGCGGCGAAGGCGGGAATTGTCTTGAGACGGAACATTGCTGTTTGTCTCCTTTGTTTTGCTTTTCGTGGATCCGCATAGGTGCGGAAGGCGAAGGGGCTGAGCCCCAGCATGCGGTCTGAAGGTCAGGCCGCCTTTCCGTTCAGCACGGGCGTCGAAGCGCGCGGCCGGAACATGGAAACCAGTGTCTGGCGCAGGGAAATCGAGGGCACCTTGTTCTGCACCCCAAAGCCCTGCGTGATGCGATCAAGCACGATCGCCAGAATGACGATGCCGACCCCGCCGGCTGTTGCCTGACCGACATCGAGACGGCCGAGACCGGTATTCACAGTGAGGCCAAGGCCACCCGCGCCGATCAGCGCGGCGATCACCACCATGGACAGGGCCAGCATGAGTGTCTGGTTGAGGCCCGCCATGATGGTGCGCATGGCGAGTGGAAGCTGTACCTCGAACAACATCTGGAGCGGCGTCGAGCCGAACGCTTCTGCCGCCTCGATCAGGTCTCCGCGCACATTGCGGATGCCGAGATTGGTGAGACGCACGATCGGCGGCAGGGCGAAGATGACCGTGGCAATGATGCCGGGCGCCATGCCGACGCCGAAGAGCATCACGATAGGCACCAGATAGACGAAGCTTGGAATGGTCTGCATCACGTCAAGCGTCGGACGCAGCACCTTCCAGGTCATCTCGTTGCGGGCGGCCAGAATGCCGAGCGGAATGCCGATAACGGCACAGAACAGCACGGAAGTGATGATCATCGCCAGCGTGGCCATGGTTTGGGGCCAGAGGCCGATCAAGTCGATGAACACAAATCCCACAATGGTGAAAATAGCCATGCCACGCCCCGCGAACTTGAGCGCGAGCAGTGCAAAGGCGGCGGTGGTTAACAGCATGGGTACGAATGCAAAAAAGGCGTCGAGCCCATTCAGTACCTGTGTGATGGGTACCTGCACGGCCCGGAAGAATGGACGAAAATTGGGTACCAGCCAGCCACGCACAAAAGCAGTGACCCATTCGTCAAAGGGGATGACGAGAAAATCCGACGGGCTCATCGCACGTCTCCTTGTTGTTTTTGGGCGCGGATGTCAGCGCGCGTCGTCGAGCACCAGCTCGGTATTTTCTGGCGCCACCGCCTCGGCGGCGTCCTCACCTTCCGCATTTTCGGAAGGCACTGAAAGCTGGGCGAATACGGCCTCTGGAGCCACCACGCCGACCAGGCGATTGTCGGCATCGGTGATGGCAATGGGCAGCCCGCCGCTGGCGGCGCCATAAAGATCCGCCAATTGCGTATCGCCATCGGCGGTCGGGTACTCCGTCTGCATCACATCGGAGAGATGCACCTCCGCTTCGCCGCTTTCGCGGTCGGCGGTCGCGGCCTGCTGATAGGTCACGACACCGGCGATCTCCTCGCCGTCCATGACGTAGACCGCATTGAGATTGTGGTCTTCCATGGTTTTCACGGCGTCGCAGGCAGTGTCGGAATTGAGCTGCATAACGGCAGGCTCGCTCGATACAGTGTCCGCCGTAAAGACGCGGCCACGATCGATATCGGCGACGAAGGCTGCGACGTAATCGTCGGCGGGATTGGAGACGATCTCCTGCGCCGTACCGATTTGAACGACACGCCCATCCTTCATGATGGCGATTTTGTCGCCCAGGAGCAGCGCTTCGCTGAGATCATGGGTGATGAAGATGATGGTCTTTTTCATCGTCGCTTGCAGAGCGAGGAGTTCGTCCTGCATTTCGCGCCTGATCAGTGGGTCCAGCGCGCCGAAAGGCTCGTCCATCAGCAGTACTTCAGGGTCTGTGGCGAGGCCACGGGCAAGGCCCACCCGCTGCTGCATGCCACCTGAAAGATCCGAAGGCTTGCTTTGCGCCCAGGAGGCGAGGCCAACCTGTTCGAGCGCGGCGAGCGCCTTGGCATTGCGCTCCGCCGCGGGGACGCCTTTGACCTTGAGGCCATAGGCAGCATTCTCGAGGATGGTCCGGTGGGGGAAGAGCGCGAAGTGCTGGAACACCATGGCGATCTTGTTACGCCTAATGTCCCTTAGTTTTGCGCCAGAACAGGAAGCGACATCAACGCCATCGATCAGTATTTCGCCGCTGGTTGGGCGGATCAGTCCGTTGAGCATCCGCACCATGGTAGATTTTCCAGACCCTGACAGGCCCATGATGACGAAAATCTGCCCTTCATCGACCTCGAAACTCGCGTCCTGGACGCCGACGGTCTGACTGGTGGTCTGGAAGATCGTCTCCTTGCTTTTACCCTCTGCAAGAAGCGCGAGTGCCTCTTTGGGTCGGTTACCGAAGATCTTGAAGACCTTCTTCACCTTCAATTTGGCCGACATAAAACCTCGTAGTTAAATTGAGATCAATAAAGGCGATTTAGATTGCCAATATTTCCTCATGAAGAAGTAATTAGATATCGCTCAGGCACGGAAAGTGTGTGGCTCCGTGCAATCAAAATTAGCGATGTCGCGAATGCACGATCAAGTATGTCAGGAAGAGTGACATTTCAACCGCAAAAATGACAAGGTGTGGATTGGGGCATTGTCCGGCAGGATTGTGGGCCTTGCTAGAGGCCTTGCAATTATACAAAAATGTATTGATTTCGGGGTGTTGGTTCCGAGCCGCAGCAGGCCAAGCCTACCGCGCAAAAGCGAAGAAGCGGCGGGCATGATGCCCACCGCTTCAATACGCAGTGCTCAAGTCCGCAAACAGGACTGACCCCGGCGCTATTAGCGGGGATCGATGGTCGTCAGGCTGTTTGTCCGAAGATCGGGAGGGGGCTGAAATCATTGCGCAAGATCGCCGATGATTGGGCGTGCCCCATCCAGCCCTGGATCAGGGTGGAATAGATGCGACGGTAATCCGTCGTGTATTTGAGGTTGCCATCATCGAGATCTGTGAGGCTCGGCGGCGCGCCATAGTGGCCACCTGACACCGGCTTGCCGATGATAAAGGCTGGCCCAGCCGTTCCGTGATCTGTGCCGAGGCTGGTGTTTTCGGCAACGCGGCGGCCAAATTCGCTGAAAACCATCACCACGACATCATCGGCCCGGCCAAGGCGTTCGATATCGCGGACGAAGGCAGCAATGTGGTCCGACGTGTAGGACCAGAGCCGCGCATGCAGGTCGCCCTGATAGACGTGCGTATCGAACGCGTTGTTGCGATAGGGAACGTAGTAGACCTTGGTGGGGAAGTCGGCGGCGATCAGTGCTGCGACGCGCTCGAGGCCGAAATTGACGAGGCCGTAATCAATCGGCGTGGTGTAGGAATTCCAGGCGGCACGGACGAGATGCTCCGAGCGGCTGGCGCTGGCGGCGATGTCGAGAAGAAAATCTTCCGAGGGATTGGCGCTGCCATTGCCGCGCGCGTCGATCGCCGCGATAGCCTCCATCTGCTCATGGAAAGTGTGGCGGGTGAAATTGTCCGGGTCATTGAAGACCAGCGGGACGTGATTCATGGCGCGAACAGCAAGGGACTGGCTGTCGTCGATATTGACGAGGAAATTGGTGGTGTGGCCCAGCGGGTCGATGGCGTCGGCCATGCGGCCCAGCCAGCCATAGGCCTCGCCACTATTTGGCGCGCCCGTCTGCCAGAATGCCATGGAGGAAAAGTGCGAGAACGACGGCTGATCGTACCCAACCCCGTGCACGATCCCCATCTGGCCGTCTTTGTAGAGCCGCTCAAAGCCGCCCATGGTCTTCTGGAAACCAAACTGGTCGTCAATCGCCAGCAGCTTTTCCTTGCGGATGCCCAGATTGGGGCGTGCGCGATAATAGGCATCGTCCGTGTAGGGCACGACAGTGTTGAGCCCGTCATTGCCGCCAGAAAGCTCGACAATGACAAGAATGCGGTTGTTCTGATTGGCCTGGGCCTTGGCGACCTTTGACCAGACAGGAGACGTTGCTACGCCGCCGGCTCCTTCCAGAACCAAGGAGTCAAAGCCGGAGCGAACCAGCGTTTCGCGCTCACCGCTCGAAAGTTTCGGGGTCTTGGCCATTTGGTGTCTCCTCGACAGGTTTCAGGCGAGCTGAAACTGGGGTGAGCTCATGATGAGATGGGCGACGGAACGCAGCGGGTGTTCGAGATACGATTCGGCGTCCTCGAGATCGTCCGTGCCCAATTGGTCGGCCAGTGTCTTGATGAGGGCGTCTCGCGCCTGGGGTGCGACAGGCACGCGCAGGAACTGGAGCAGGAGGACATCGACCGCGTCGCTGGCGGTCCGTGCCTCGGCTGCCAGGACGATCTCCGTCAGGCTGAACTGGGCTGCAGCGCGGGGCAGTGGCTTCAGTTTGCGCAGCGCTTCTGAATAGCCAATGAGGCTGGCATAACGGGTGTTGAACGTTTCCTGGATGCCGGCTGTGCTGCTCGGGGCGGCATCGTCCTCCAGGGTGGCGGCCGTGATTTCCATGCCGGCGATGATGTTGCGATTGACGCGCCGCACCTCGCCGCCGGGATTGTGATTGGGGTCGCTAAACTCGATGATGTTGGGGAACATCACCTCGCGCGCAAAGTTCGCGCGTTCAAAGAGCAGGCCGGGCGTAATCCAGCTCCTGCCTTCGCTCCAACCCGCGACGGTGGGCGGGTAGAGCAGGATCTGCCCCAGCGTTTTCGAGATGGTGTAAGGGTCAGGAATGCCGGGCAGTTCGCTGAGGCCCAGCTTGCGATAGGTCGAGACGATGAGTTCGGTCGGGGACTTGATGTGCGTTCCGACCGACGCATCGGAGAAGAAATCCTCAGAGAGGAAGATCGTCGTGAGAAACGGTGCGATTTCGTAATCATTGTCGCGCAGGAGATCGCCCAGCCGCTCAGCAAATTCGGGGCTCAGGTCGTCTCGGACCAGGAAGCGATAGAGTTTGCTCGCGATATAGGTCGCGGTCTGTTTCTGCTCGAGAATGATCCGCAGGATGTCTTCGCCGGTAAAATGACCCTCCTGGCCGAGGAAGGTCTTGAGGCCATCATCGTGCTTTTCCGCGTCCACAATGAAGGTGAGGTCATCATTGCCCCAGCCGGTAAAGGCGCGCGCGGCTTCCCTGATGTCGTTTTCCGTATAATTGCCGACGCCCATGGTGAAGAGTTCCATGACCTCGCGGCCGAAGTTCTCGTTCGGGGCTCCCTTGACGTTCTGGGCAGCGTCAAGGAACACCAGCATGGCGGGATCCTTGGCGATGTCGACGAGGAGCTTACCGAAATTGCCGGTGGCGCCCGCGCGGAGCGTCTCCAGTTGCAGCTTGATCTTGCGATAGTCCCGCAGCTTTTCTTCGCTGGTGGCGAAGTGGCCGTGCCAGAACAGCGTCATCTTCTCTTCCAGCGGCGCATTGGTCCGGACCATGCGGTCCATCCACCAGAAGGCCAGCCGGCGCGTTTCCAGCACGGTGGCGCGAAGCCAGTAGAAAAACCGGTTGGTGACGGGCTGCAACGGACGCGAGCCGGATGGTTTGACGCGCACGCCAATGGCTTCGCCGGTGCGTTCGGCCAGTTCTGTGGCGGCCGGGCGGCTGACGGGAAAGTCCTTGAGAGACGGATCCCAGAAGCCGGACTCTTCGAAGTCCGGCAGATAGGAACGGTCGCAGCCGTGGTAGTCGACGAGCGAGGCCACGGCCGCTTCGGGGGGCATGGCAGCCAGTTGTTCGATCTCTTTCGGCGTGCCGCCAAAGCCAGCGCGTTCGAGGAGATGCGCCGCCCGTTCATAGGTCCAGTCAGCCGCGGTGATCGGCGACAGATCTTCGATAGATATTGATCGGGTCGACACGAATACCCCCTCTTGCTGACTCTGTTTGGGCTGGGTGATGGGCTCATGAAGCACGGTCGAGATCTCCAAATGCCCCGGCCAGTTCCTCGAGCTCGGCGCCGTCCCGGACCATGTCGTGAATGCGCCCCCACAGATATTCCCGCATCTGCTTGAACGCGGGGAGCGTGCGGGGGTCGTTCTGCCAGCGCGGCTCGGGGAACTCGACATCGACAATGTCGTCGACGCGCCCGGGCCTTGGCCGCAGCATGACCACCCGCTGCGATAGCAGCACGGCCTCGTCGATATCGTGGGTGACGAACACCACGGCCATGCCGCGCCGCGCCCAGAGCTGCAGCAGCTCCTTGCGCAGGACCTCGCGGGTCATGGCATCGAGTGCTGCGAAGGGTTCGTCCATGAGCAGGACCTTCGGCTCGACGGCCAGCGCCCGGGCGAGCCCAACCCGCTGCTGCATGCCGCCTGAAAGCTCGTGCGGGAAGGCGTCGGCAAAGTCGCGCAATCCCACGGCGCCAAGCAGCGCTCGCGCCCTTTTGGGGCGCTCACTGGCGCCCAGGCCCTTGAGACGCAGTACAAATTCGATATTGCCCGCCACCGATAGCCAGGGCATGAGCCGCGCCGACTGGAAGACCATGGCCAGATCTGGCCCCGGTACCGGGGCCGCACCCAGCACAAGGATCTCACCTTCGTCGGCCGGAATGAGGCCGTTGATCAGCCGCAGCAGCGTGGTCTTGCCACAACCGCTCGGCCCAACAAGGCTGACAAATTCCCCCGGCCTGACATCGAAGGAAATGTTCTCGAGGGCGCGGACCTGCCCGTCCTTAAACGACTTGCCGACATTGCGCAGCGATATGATGGGTTGGAGGGAGGCGTCCATGCTCAGCGTCCATTCGCCTGGCTGACACGCCAGCGCCCGAGACGCCTTTCCGCATAGCGGAGCAAGGCGGTGATCGCTGTTCCCAGCGCCATCAGCACGATGACCACGGCAAAGTATCGGTCCATCTGGAAGCGATTGCCGGCGGCCGCGAGGAGGCCGCCGAGGCCTGACTGCGCCATGGTCAGTTCGGCGATGACCGTGCCCACGGTGGAGATCGCGGCGCCGATACGAAGGCCGCTGAGAATGGATGGCAGAGCATCCGGCACCATCACGCGCCAGAACAAGGTGGAGCGTTTGGCACCAAAGGCCTGCGCCATCTCGACCAGTTCCTTGTTGGCATTGGCGATGCCGGCCGTTGTGTTGATCAGGATGGGAAAGAAGGCCGCATTCCAGACAACGACGACTTTGGCCTCCGTATAGAGGCCGAACCACACGATGATCAGCGGGATGAAAGCGGCGCCGGGGGTCGAGTTCATCGCGTTGACGAAGGGGTCAAGGATCCGCCCCAGCACGCGGAACCCGCCTAGCAGCACCCCCAGGACGATGCCGGTGCTGGCCGAGAGCAGGAAGCCGAGCACAATGACGGTCAGGGACTGTCCGAGGCCCGCCAGCATCGTCCCATCCGTCCACATGATGAAGCTCTGACGCGCGACGCTTGTGGGGCTCGGCATGAGCAGGTTGCCGCCGATGGCGTTGAGCGCATACATCCCGGCAAGCAAGCCAAAGCCGATCAGCACCTGGGCACCAAAAATGGCGCTACCCTCAAGGGCGCGGCGCTTCTGGGCCCGACGGGCGACGATATTCCCGGAAATACGTGCGGGCGGTAATTGCCCCTGGCGCGTCGACGGCTCGACCGCCGGCTGGATAGACATTCAAAAGCTCTCAAATTGCGATTTTGAATGTCACCCAAGGCATTAGGGGGCACAACCAGGTCGCCGCCTATCGATGCAATAGGAAAATCCGAAGGGCACGGACAAGCGCTTGAAATTAAAGAGAGAGCGCTTTCGTTTTTTCTGATTCTGACCGAAAGTCGACGCGACAGGTCCCGATGGAGACTATTTTATGACGCCGGGCACCAGGCAATTTCCAAACGCTGCCGCCAGCGCGGGCGCGCGCATTGCTCCCAAGGCGAGCGATCTCACCCTGCATCAGTTGCGCATTTTCTGGGCCGTCGCCCATTCGGAGACGCTTACCAAGGCGGCCAAGCAATTGGGCCTGGCTCAGGCGTCGCTGTCGCAACAGCTCGGTAAGCTCGAAACAAATGTTGGCACGCTGCTTTTCCACCGGCGTTCCAATGAGATGGAACTGACCGAGGCTGGACAGTTCCTCCTGCCCAAAGTCGAGCAATTGCTGCGCAATCTGGCCGATGTCGAGGACGGGCTGGCGCAGTTCAGTCAAGGCGCGCGTCTGACGCTCCGCATTGCCGGCATCAATTCGGTACTGCGTGTTCTGATGCCCGAGGCGGTGCGCCTGATGCTCGAGCGCTATCCCGGCGTCGACTTCGACCTGCAGGAAAGTGCGCCGGCTGAAATCGTCGACATGCTCTATAGTCGCCGCATCAATCTCGGCCTTCTGGCAACCACGTCGGTCGCCGAGGCCAGCGTGGATTTTATCCAGATATCGCTCGCCGACGATCCCTATGTCCTGGCCGTGCCGGACACTGTCCGGCTCGACGGTGTCGTCGATCCAGAGCGAGAATTGCCGCCCGAGCAATTCGACATCCTCAACCGCTCGGTGCAGTTCGTTTTCGGCACCCAGCACGAACAGCGCGTGGCTGAATGGTACAACGCCATTCTGCCCCAGCATCGCGTGGTCGCCAAATGCCGGAGCTACGAGACCGCGCTGAACTTGGTGCGGTCTGGCGCAGGCGTATGCCTCGCGCCAGGTCTGACGACGCTGCAGCAGAGTGCCAAGGCCGGAAACCTGCGACTCTACCATGTCGACGCGCCGCCCCGAAAAATCGCCGCGCTCATCCCGTCCCAATATCGCCATGCCGGGCCCTATCGGGAACTATTGGAAATCCTTCAGGACCTCGCGAGCAAGCACCAGATCCCCCACCTTCTGCCCACACCACCATGGCTCGCTCAGAAGGGAGCGGTATGACGCTGCTCCCCCACTTCTGACTGGCTGCTTCCGGTTACTTGTCCATCACTCCGCCTGGCTCACTGCACTTAACCGCTGCGTATGCGATCAAACGAACCAGGTGGTTCCGGGATATTGATGCGCCCGCGCCACCTCCTCGTTGAGCTCCAGCCCGATCCCCGGACGATCACTCATGGTGATCTTCCCGTTCTTGATGATGTCGCCACCATCCGTGATGGTCGACCAGTAGTCGCGGTGGAACCAGTGGAATTCCAGCACAAGGAAGTTGGGTATCGTGGCGCAGACATGGGCCGATGCCATGGTGCCGATGGGTGAGGACACATTGTGCGGCGCGAAGGGGATTGAATAGAGGTCTGCCAGTTCGGCGATCTTGCGGCATTCCGACAGCCCGCCGCATTTAGGAATATCGGGCATGATGATGTCGACCGCCTGTTGTTCCAGCAGCTTGCGGAAACCATGGCGGAGATAGAGGTTTTCGCCGGCGCAGATCGGGGTTGAGGTACTGCGGGTGATCTCGGCCATGACGTCGATATTTTCGGGCGGGATCGGCTCCTCGAGCCACATCAGCTGAAGATGTTCGAGATCGCGGGCCAGGCGGATGGCGCTGTGTTTGTCGAGCCTCGTATGCAGGTCGCAGGCGACTTCGACGCCCTTGCCAGCGGCCTTCACCACCATTTCGGCCAGTTGGACCATGCGGTCATGCTCCCATTTGTTGGGAGTCATGTTGAAACGGTCTTTCTCGTACCAGCTGGTCTCCGTGCCGGTATGCCCATAGGCGCGGATGTCGAGATCGACCTTGAGCGCAGTGAACCCCGCCTCCAGCACCTGGTCCACTTCACGCTGAACCTCGTCAATATTCATGCCAGGCGAGACTTCGCAATCGCAATAGACGCGGATGTCATCGCGGAACTTGCCACCCATCAGCTCATAGATCGGCACTTTTAGCGCCTTGCCCTTGAGGTCCCAGAGGGCAATTTCGACGCCCGTCAGCGCCGTGATCAGGGCGCCAGCAAATCCGCCTTCAAACACGAGGCTCCGGCGGATTTCCTCGAAAATGGCGTCGATGGCAAAGGGATCGCGCCCGATCAGCTTGCCGGCCAGTTCCTGCTGGATGATGGCAATGGCCTGATGGCCGCCATGCACGCACTCCCCCAGACCGGTAATGCCGGCATCGGTTTCGATCCGCACCCATAGATGCATGCAATGGCCGCTGGTCGCTGCCGTCTTGACTGCTGTGATCTTCAACTCGTTCCCCCCAGATACGAATTCCGTCCAGTGAGCCTGTGTCAGGTCTTGCTGGCCGGGCTTGTTTGTTCGAGATCCTCAAAGGCGTTCACGCCGACATGAAGATGCGTGTGCAAAGCATATTGGTAGCGAATGCGGTCGCGCCTCTCCAAGGCGTCCACCACAGCGTCGTGCTGATCATAGGTGTCGGTCGCGAAGTCCCGCAGACCCTTGGCGCGTTCCATGATGCGGATGATGACAGGCTTCATGATGCGATAGACGTCTCGCACGGCACGGTTGTCGAGGATCGACACCAGGCGCAGGTGGAACTGGAAATCCATCTCTGACGCCTCTGGGATCGAGCCTGCGGCTCGCATCTTCGCATTGATGCTGCGCATTTCCTCGATGTCCTCGGGTCGCATCTGATCGAAAACCGTATCGACAGACCCCACTTCGATCAGCTTGCGAAAACCCTGAATGTCGTTGAATGCGCGTCTCGAAATATCAAGGGTGTTGAAGGAGAAGAGGTCGAGTGCCCGTTCCATGCGGTCATCTACAATGATGGCGCCGACCTTCGGGCGGACGGACACGATCCCATAGGCCTTGAGGATGCGCATGGCCTCGCGCACCGTATTGCGGCTGGCCTGAAATCGCTCGCACAATTCCCGCTCGGTTGGCAGGCTGTCGCCGACACCCAATTGCCCATCGGAGATGAGCCTGCGGATATTGACCACCATCGCGTCCACCGCCGAGGGGATCGAATTGCGCACGATCGAGGCATTGAGCCTCGCCCCCTTGCGGGCAGCTTCAGTCATCCCTTGACGGCTCCCACGGTCAGTCCATCGGCCAGGAACCGCTGGGCATAAATGTAGAGGACGGCGACGGGAATTGCAGTCAGCAAAGAAGCAGCCATCAGCTTGCCCCACGGCAGGATGTCACCGACGACGAGAGACTGCAGTCCAATAGGAAGGGTGCGTAGCGATTCACTGGTGATGAAGACAAAGGCAAAAAGAAACTCGTTCCAGGCATTAGTGAAGGCAAATAGCGTCACCGAAAGAACTGCCGGTGCGGCCAGAGGCAGGGTTATCTTCCAGAAGATATAGAGCCGGCTGGCCCCGTCAATACGGGCCGCTTCCTCAAGCTCGACCGGGATAGACCGGAAATAGCCCATCAATACCCAGGTGGCGAAAGGCAGGAGGAAGGTAGGATAGGTGAGGATCAGCGCCGTATGGGAGTTGATGACGCCGATATTGGTGAGCGTCTGGTAGAGCGGGATGAAGAGCAGCGTGCCGGGCAGTAGGTAGGTGATGAGCAGGAGCGTCGTCAGCATGCCCGCGCCGCGGAAGCGGAGGCGCGACAGGGCATAGGCCGCAAGTGACGCCAATGCCACCGAGACCAGCGTGCTCAGCGCCGCGACAAAAGCCGAATTGAACAGCCAGGTCAGGAACGGCGTGTCGTTCAGCAGGGATGTGTATTGGTCCAGCACCGGCGGGTCCGGCCAGAAGATCGAGCGGCGCTCGCTGATTTGCGGCGTCGACTTCAGCGATGTCGTGATGATCCAGTAGAAGGGGAAAATCACGAAGGCGAGGAACGGCGCAAGGACCAAAAAACGCGCGAGCGGCCCGGCATTGGAGCGGGCCGTTTGGCGAAGGATTGGCTGGGTGGCTGGACGGCCACTGGCCACTCTGATCCGCTGGATCAGCCACTCAAGGGCAGCAAAGCCCAGTTGGATCGGCAGAAAAA
>JAAZLP010000433.1 GCA_012799265.1 Phyllobacteriaceae bacterium
ATCTCTGGGATGCTGGCTACGGCACGTCGAGCTACCGCGCCAACAATATCGTGCGCTTCTTCGACAACATGGTCGCCAAGCTTGTCGGCTTCCACAAAGCCCGCCCGAACTACGCCATGCTCAACGAATTGCCGCTGCGCCTGCGCGAGCATGCCGAGCGGCAGGAGCAGAATGTCGAGGAAGCCGAGGCCGAACTGGCAGCAATGGAACAGGCAGCGGTCGACAATGCTGGTGGCAAGCCCATGCGCGAGGCCATCGCGGCGGCCCAGGCCGAAATCGATCGGCTCGACGCCGAGATCCTCGCCATCGAAGATCGCCGCGATCAGGCCGCCCAGAGCCTCCAAGCGCTGGCCGAGGGGCGCGATCCCGCTTTCGAGGGCGCCACGGCGGAACTCGCCGCAGCCCTTGGCCGCGAGGACATCAAGACCCTTCTCGCCGAAGCCCGTCTGACCCGCACCGGACAGGACGATACCATCGTCGTCCAGATCGACGAGACGCGGAAGCGTCTGCGCGAGGAGGAAGAGGAAAGCCGCGAGCAGCGGGAACGCCTCAAGACCCTCGCCGCCCGCCGGCGTGAGCTGGAAGATATCCAGTGGGAATTCAAGAAGCAGCGCTTCGACGATCCGCGTTCCAGCTTCAAAGAAGACCGGCTGGTCGGTGACCTGCTGAACGACTTCCTGCGGGGCGGCATTTCAGCGGCCAGCTATTGGGACCAATGGCGCAAGAGCCAGAACTGGACGCCGGGCAATGAATGGGGCTCGGGCTACCAAAGCACCCGCTCGACCAGCCGCGCCAGCAACAATCCCTGGCCCAAGAGCGGCGGCGGCTTCCAGTGGCCGGACAGCAGCTTTGGTGGTGGCGGCGGCTCGAGCCGAAAGTCGAAGCCCTCTTCGGGCGGCTTTAGTGGCGGCTTCGGCGGCGGATCCTCAGGCGGTTTCTCCCGCCCCCGCACCGGCTCCTCCGGCACCCGCAAGCATGGCGGTTTCAAGACCGGCGGCGGTTTCTAGACCAACCCAGCCCCACGCGCGAAATCCGTCCTCGGGCCTGACCCGAGGACCACCCCCCACCTTACACAAGCGTAAGAGGCCCTCGGATCGCGTCCGAGGGCGTCATTGCGACTGTTGTAGTGCTGCGGTTACTGGATAGGTCGGAACTGACCTCAGTTCGCGACCGGCGTCGCCATCAGTTCCCAGACATTGCCTTCGCTGTCCTCGAAATAGGCCGAATAACCCCATTCGGACTGCGTTCCGGGTGTGATGATGCTGCCGCCGGAAATCAGCACGCGCTCGAGAATTTCATCCACCTCTTCCGCGTTCTCGGCACGGTGGCTGAGGACAAAGCCCGGCGTGCCGGCGACCACTTCCTCGCGACCGGCGGTCTCGGCGATCTGGGCGCGCGGGAACAGCACGAAGGAAAAGTCGCCATCCAGAAAGAAGGCCACATGATCTTCCCCCGCGCCGATCTGCTCATCTGGAACGTCGAACAGTGACCTGTAAAAGCCGAAGGCCCGTTCAAGATCATCAACGCCAATGGTGATGATGGAAATCCGCGGCTTCACTTGGTGTCACCCAGCGAGAACAGCGCTTCGAACTGGCCTTCCTCAATGCGCGACGCCGCGATCACTGCCTGGGTACGGCTATCGACGTCCAGCTTCTGCAGGATCGCCGACACGTGCGCCTTGACGGTCGCTTCCGAGATATTGAGCTCGAAGGCGATCTGCTTGTTCATCAACCCGTCGCTGAGCATCATCAGCACGCGCACCTGCTGCGGCGTCAGCGTGGCCAGCCGCTTCATGAGCGCGGTGTGATCGTCATCGCCGCCCAGGCTCATGCCGGTCGGGACAAATATTTCGCCGGACAGCACCGTCTCTATGGCGCGGCGGATTTCAGTCGGGCCGACCGATTTATGAAGATATCCGGCGGCGCCAAGCTCAAAAGCACGGCGGATGACGGTATTGTCTTCCACTGCCGAAATAATCATCACCGGAATGTCCGGATATTGCGCCCTTAGAAGTAAAAGGCCGGAAAATCCCCGAACACCGGGCATATTGAGATCAAGCAATACCAGATCGCAGTCGCGATCGGCATCAAGCGCGGTACTCAAACCATTGAGATCTCCCGCTTCTTCGACGCTGACAGTCGTGTCGCCGCCGGCAAGGGTCTGGCGCAGCGCGGCGCGGAACAGGGGATGATCATCGACGATGATGATGCGGCGGCGGTTCATATAGCGGGTCCTGTCTGCCGAATTGTGATGCCGAACCTAGTGGGTTCTGCGGCTAGCGGAATTGCATATTGCGACAATACTTAACGGGTTCTTTACCATGTTTTTCCAAGAGTACGGTCATACCTTCGTGTTGAATCGCGAGGGGTTTGCCTCGTTGACAGGGACTCAACATGCCGCGCGCTTATCCTCTTCCGGACTATGCCGAACCGGCCCACGACCGCAATGCGGGCGAGTGGCAGGCCTTGCGTGGCGAGTTGGTTGCCCTGCTCGATAAAGTCGAAAGCCATTATAGTCCAGCAGATAGCGCGCCTGAAGAGCCTGCAATGAGCGGTTTGTCACGCCGCGTGCGTGATCTGTGTGACCAGATGAACGGCACAGAGACGTCCTCCCGTCGCCGCGAGGCCCTGCGCACGGTCAAGCGCGCCGTTGATCGCTTCAGCGAGCGCGAAGCCGCGGCCCCGTCCAGCGACAGCGACGACCTCAGCTACGCCATTGCCGAAATTCGCAGCCGCCAGGGCCAGCAGATGCAGTCCCAGCCGGCGCGTCGCGCGGTGGACAATCCCGAAATCCGCGAGCTCAGCATGCTGGTGGGCGGGATGAGCCATCGGCTGGAACGGCTCGAAGGCGATCTCAAGTCCCAGCGTTCCGGCACCAGCCAGGTACAGGAAGTGGCGGGCCAGGTCGAACAGCTGACGCAGGTGGTTGAACTCCTGGCCGGCGCCATCGGCGAGACCGGTCAGGTCAAGCGCCTTGAAGCGCAGATCGCCGCGCTCGGCATGATGATCGAAGACGCCCCCAAGGTCGACCTTGTCGCCATCAATGCGCGGCTTGACGATGTCTCTGCTACGGTGGGCAAGCTGGCCGAACTCCAGGCCCAGCAGATGGAGCGCGAAATCGCGCGCGAGAAGCGGCACAATTACGGTCCGGAGCTGGCGCGCGTTGCCCCGGCCATGGATGCCATCGAACTGAGCGTCCGCAGCGTCTATGACCGGATCGATGCCATTGAGCGCAGCGTTGCCTTGTCGGCGGGTGATTTCGAGCGCCTGACCAGCGAGATGGCCGCCTTCACCCAGGCCATGCACGACAATGCCGGCGCGCCGGACATCCTGATGGCGCGGCTCGAAGGCCTGTCGCAGCAGCTCAAGGGCATTGAGAGCCCAAGTGGCGAAGTTCTCGGTCTCAAGGCCGATATCGAAAGTCTCCGCGAGACGCTGATGGAGGGCATGGAGCCCCGGTTCCTACGCCTCGAAAGCCAGATTGAGGCGCTCAACGAGAAAATCGTCCCCGTCGATACCAGCGCGGTGGAAGCCCAGCTCAAGGTGCTGATGGCGCGCATGGATGATGCCGGCGCGCAGCTCGATGGCCTTGCCCGGCTCTATGCCGCTCAGGAAGAGCGACCCGATTTCGAAGAACTGGCGACCATGGTCGCCGAACGCGCCAGCGAAGCCATGAGCCGCAAGGTGCCGCCGCCCGTTGCGGTGTTCGGCCCGGAGAGCCTCAAGAGCATCGAGGATCGCATCACCGGCCTCATCAAGTCCGCGGGCAAGACGCCGGACTATGAATCGCTGGCTGACATGATCGCCGTGCGCGCCAGCGAGGCCGTGACCAAGGCCGCGCCCGCCCCGGTCGCCGCCGCCTCAAACAGCGACGACATCGAAGCCATGGAGCAGCGCATGACCGCGCTGTTCAACACCGCTGGCAAGGATACCGCCGAACGTCTGGCGCGCCTTGAAGCGGCGCTCACCGGTCGAACCGACCTTGTCGCTCCGGCTTCTGCTGTCTCCCCTGCGCCATCCGCGCCTGCTCATGCTGCTTCTGCTCCGGCTGCTGCCGTGGCGTCCGCTCCGGCACCGCGTGCTGAGCTTTCGCAGGACGATCCCTTTGCCGAAGCGCTGGAACCCCGCCGCGTCGGCAACCACACGCTCGACGCCATTCTGGCCGATCTCGACCGCAATGGTCGCGACGCCATGCCGGAAAATCCGGCTGAGGATGGCCCCCTGATCGACCGTGGCCCCAAGCCCATGGCACCGGCTCGGCCCGCGGCGCCAAAGCCGGCACCGACGCCTGCTGCCGTGACTGAAGCGCCCCGCGTTGCCGCGCCGCTCTTTGACCCCAGCACCGCCCAGAAGCCGCCGCGTCCGAAATCCAGTTTCGCGCTCGACGACAGTGACCCCTTTGCCGAGCCGGTCGCCAAACCGGCGGCGCCGCAACCGGAAGTCACCACTACGACATCGAATACCAGCACCTTCGTTGCGGCAGCGCGACGGGCCCAGCGCGCCCGCCAGGAGGAGCAGCAATCTTCTAGCACCAATTCGGTGATCGGACGCGCTCTTGCCCGCGTCAAACCTCGTTCCGCAGAAATCCCGGACGCTGAAGCACCTGCAGCGCAGGCACCTGTCCCGGCAGCCGAGGCAACGCCATCCCGCAAGGAGCAGCGCGAAGCCGCCAAAGCCGCTCGCGCCGCCGCCAAGGCGGAACGCGTGGCCGCCAAGTCGGAACGCGTGGATGCCCGGGCTCCATCTATCGGTGATGCCGAAGACGAGCCGCGCCAAAGCTTCCTGACCCGCCATCGCCGTCCGCTGCTCCTCGCCGCGACGCTGGTCGCCGTCTCCATGCTGGCGCTCAACCTCGTTCTGCAGCGCAGCTCGCCGCCCGCCAGCCAACCAGTTGCCGCCAGCGCCGCACCCCAGACCGGTGCAACGGAAACGAACGCTTCCCCAGAACAGACCTCGATGGTGCCGCCACGCGTCATCGATCTGGTCGACCCGACCGCCACGGGCTCGATCAATCCGGGCGAGCCGATGAGCTTTTCGAGGGCGACGATAACGACGCCGACGACTTTGGCACCATCGACGCTGACACCGGTCAGCGGCGCGCTATCTCTTGAAGCCGCCCCGGAGACGACCGGCTCGATCGCGCCTGCCGCGCTGGCCACCCCGGCCGAGAGTTTTGATCTGCCACCCGAAGCGGTTGGTCCTCTCGCCCTGCGTGAGGCGGCCGCCAAGGGCAACCCCCAGGCTCAGTTCGAAGTTGCCGCCATTTTTGGAGAAGGGCGCGCGCTCGAAAAGGACCTTGGGGCCGCTGCCTCCTGGTATGAACGCTCAGCCGCTCAGGGTTTCGTGCCCGCACAATACCGCATGGGCAACCTCTACGAGCTCGGTTCAGGCGTTGAGAAGGATCTCGAACAGGCTCGCCTCTGGTACCAGCGCGCCGCTGAAGCCGGCAATCGCATGGCCATGCACAATCTCGCCGCGCTTTATGCAGGTGGCGAGATCGGCGAACAGCAATTCGAGCTGGCTGCCGAATGGTTCGAAAAGGCCGCCGAACAGGGCATGACGGACAGCCAGTTCAATCTCGGCATGCTCTATGCCCGTGGCCTCGGGGTCGATCAGAGCTTTGAGCAGTCCTACAAGTGGTTCTCGCTTGCAGCCCTGAGCGGTGACAAGGACGCCACCCAGGCACGCAGCGATATCGCCAAGTCCCTTACCGCCGAGGCAGTGAGCCGTATCGATGCCGAAGTGGAGAGCTGGAAGCTTGCTCCGGTCGACTTTGCTGCCAATTTCGCGCCCATGGGCACCTGGTCCGGCGACTTCGATCCCGGTCAGCCGATTACCACGCGCGACGTGGTGCTGAAGGTGCAATTGGCGCTGGCCAAGCTGGGCTTTGATGTCGGCACCCCCGACGGCGTCTCCGGCCCCAAGACTTCCGAAGCCATCAAGGCCTTCGAAACGGCAACCGGCATGAGCGCTGTTGGCGCCATCAATCCGCGCCTTCTGGCCGTTCTGGGAAGCCAGCCCGTGTGATCGCTGCACCGGCATCACCAAGGTACCCAATGGCCCGGCATCGTCCGGGCCATTAATTTTGCTAAAATTGCGCCTAGCCTTACCTCTTGTTGACGGTCACCCGGCTAGAGTGCGCAAAACAGCCCTCATCGGATAAGCCCCTTGCAGATCTATCTGCCAATCGCTGAGCTTTCGGTGAACCTCTTCTTCCTGGTGGGGATAGGAGGGGCAGTCGGCTTTTTGTCCGGATTGTTCGGGGTGGGCGGCGGTTTTCTGCTGACACCCCTTCTGATTTTTTCGGGTGTGCCCACCGCCGTTGCCGTCGCCTCGGTGACCGGTCAGGTCGTTGCAGCCTC
>JAAZLP010000434.1 GCA_012799265.1 Phyllobacteriaceae bacterium
GCGGTGTTGCAAGCGCCGATGCTCGATGGTCTGTCGCTTGATCCTTTCGCGCTGTTTGATGATGGCTGGCGCCCTGCCGAAGTAGGCGTCGGCGGGGGTCACGTTGTTCAGGCTCTCATGGTAGCGCTGGTGGTTGTAGTGATCGACGAAGGCCTCGATCTGGGCTTCGAGGTCGCCGGGCAGGAAGTAATTTTCCAGCAAGATGCGGTTTTTCAGAGTCTGGTGCCAGCGTTCGATCTTGCCCTGGGTTTGCGGATGCATCGGAGCACCGCGCACATGGCTCATTTTATTGGCCTCGATATACTCGGCCAACTCGCCGGCGATGTAGCTGGGGCCGTTATCGCTGAGCAGCCGGGGCTTGTGCAGCACCGTGGCGCTGTCGCAACCCGAGGCCTTGAGGGCGAGGTCCAGCGTCTCGGTCACATCCTCGGCCCGCATGTTGGTGCACAACTTCCAGGCGATGATGTAGCGCGAGAAGTCGTCGAGCACGGTCGACAGGTACATCCAACCCCATCCGATGATCTTGAAGTAGGTAAAATCAGTCTGCCACATCTCGTTCGGCCGGGTGGTTTTGGTGTGGAACTGATCGGCGGCCTTGATCACGACATAGGCCGGGCTGGTGATCAGACCATGGGCCTTCAACAGGCGGTAAACCGTGGCTTCCGAGACGAAGTAGCGCTTCTCGTCGGTGAAGCGCACCGCCAGCTCTCGCGGTGACAGCTCGCTGTAATCCAGCGCGAGTTCGATGATCTGGTCCTGGATGTCGTCGCCGATACGGTTCCACACCCGGCTTGGCGCTGACGGCCGATCCTCCAACGCCTCCGGCCCGCCTTCGAGGTAGCGGTCGTACCAGCGATAGAACGTCCGGCGGGCGATGCCGAGCTGGTCCAGCGTACGCTTGGCGGGCAGGTGCGACTGCTCGACGATCCGGATGATCTCGAGTTTTTCGGATGCGGGATACCTCATTCGTCGTCGCCCCCATCCGCAATCATGCTTTTTTTGAGCAGACGGTTTTCGAGTGTCAGGTCGGCCACGCATTCCTTCAGAGCGCGGGCTTCGCGGCGCAGATCCTGAACCTCGCCGGTGGTTGCGGCGCGGGCGGTGTCGCCGGCCAGACGGCGCTTACCCGCTTCCATGAACTCTTTCGACCAGGTGTAATAAAGGCTCTGGGCGATGCCTTCCTTGCGGCACAGCTCGGCGATGCTGTCCTCGCCGCGCAGCCCATCGAGAACGATGCGGATCTTGTCTTCAGCCGAGAAGTGGCGACGGGTCTGACGCCGAATATCCTTCACCACCCGCTCAGCAGGGGCCTTCGCCGGCGATTTTCTCAAGGAGGGTTGGGCCTTCATCTTCGTTCCTTCGTCACTACGACGAAGCCCCAACCCTCCTTAAATCACAACCGCAAATCTGTGCCATTGGTGCTGACGGCGGACAGTCATCGCGCTTCATGCGTCGAAGCATCATCAACATGGCCATGTTGGAGAGCGGCTTTCCGATCTTGTCGCCGATGAAAACGAAGTCCGATCCTTTCTCACGAGGCAGGCTCACCAAAATTTCGATTGCC
>JAAZLP010000034.1 GCA_012799265.1 Phyllobacteriaceae bacterium
AGGACCCAATCGGACAAGCCGTAGTCGGTGATCATGAAAAATGGCGCGCGCCACTCGTCAGGCCACGCGATGGCACCACGGGATGCAGCCACATCAATCGTGGACAGCACGGCGATCATTGCAACCACAGCCGCCAGATAAATCGGCCAATTGCGACGGTTAAGGCCGAGCGGCCAAGGCTTTGTAAGATCAAACATAGCGTCTTTTCCAACGGCTTCTATCACTGGTCAAGGTAAACCGCGCAGGAGCGCTTGCCCTTTGCCGCCGAACGCGCTAACGGAAACCCGCGACGTCGGAGTGTAGCTCAGCCTGGTAGAGCACCGGTTTTGGGAACCGGGGGTCCAAAGTTCGAATCTTTGTACTCCGACCATTCGCCCAGCATAGTGTTGAGGACTTTGAATGAGTGCCCGCATCTATCGCCCGTCTCGGAACGCCATGCAGTCCGGCAAGGGAAAATCCAGGCAGTGGGTATTGGTTCATGAGCCGGCGGTGCCGCGCAGCATTGAGCCTCTGATGGGTTACACAACAAGCTCCGACATGCGTCAGCAGGTTCGCCTGTCATTCGATACGCTGGAAGATGCTGAGGCCTATGCGCAGCGCAATGGCATCGCTTATTCCGTGCAGCCCGCATACGATCCCACGCCGAAGCGCGTCAGCTATACGGACAATTTCCGGTCCGATCGCAAGACGCCCTGGACCCACTGACCACACTTCATCGTGAGACTGTCAGCGCCGCAAGAGATTGCGGCGCTTTGCATTTTGGGGCTAGCCTCGACAATCACTGCCTAGTGGAGACGCTGTATGCCCGCAAAATGCCTCTTAGCCCTTTTGACAGGCTTTGCCTTGGCGCATGGCAGTGTCCAAGCGGCACCAGCGATGTGGAAAGTCAGCGACGGCGACAGCGCTGTCTGGCTTTTCGGCTCGGTCCATATGTTGCCGCCCGACGCCAACTGGCGCACGCCATACTTCGACAAGGTGATGGCAAAGGCTGACCGGATCTATTTCGAAACCGACATCAGCCCCGAATCGCAAATGGCGATCACGGCGCGCACCTTCGAGCTTGGCTTCAACAAGGATGGTCGCCTGCTAAGCGAGGTAATCGGACCAGACCTGACCGAACGCCTGCGCGATGCGGCATCCGACTACGGCCAGCCTATGGCCATGCTGCTGACCATGCGGCCATGGATGGCTGCCACCACGCTGTCACTCGGGGCAATCACGGAAATGAACTACGACCCCATGTTGGGTGTCGAAACGGTGGTAAGTGGCGAACTGCCTGGCGACCGCAGGGGCTACCTCGAGACGGTGGATCAGCAGCTTGATTTTCTCGCCGGCGGCGGCGACGCCGAACAGATCGCCATGCTGGAGGCTACGCTCGACACCCTGGGCGAGATGGAGAGCGACCTCAACGCCATGGTTGCGTCCTGGCTTGCGGGCGAGCCAGAAGACCTCGGCGAAATATTCCTCACCCAAACGGGCGGTTACGATCAGGCGACGCTCGAGCGGCTGATTGATACCCGCAACCACGACTGGGTGGGGCAGATCGAGACCATGCTCGCCAATAATGAAAACAACCTGCTGATCGTCGGCGCCGCGCATCTGGCCGGCGAGGTTAGCGTCGTGCGGCTACTCGAGGACGCTGGTTATACGAGCGAGCGGGTGCAGTAAGAAGCCGGCGACACAAGGTCGCCGACTCCAAGATTTCAGACTTCGCTGAGGCGCGTCCAGCGGCTGTCATTGTGGCTGGACTGCACTGAAGCCGCGATGAACTGCATGCCTTCAACGCCATCAGCCATGGTGGGCAGAAGGCCTTCATAGGCAGCGCCTTCGCCGCGAATGATCGCCGCGAACTGGCTATAGAGGGTGCCAAAGGCTTCAAGATACCCCTCCGGATGGCCCGAAGGAATGCGGACATTCATTGAGGCCGCAGGGGGCGTCGAAATGGAGCCGCCGCGCGTAAGGAGCTGCTTGGGCTTACCAAATTCGGTGAACCACATGTAGTTGGGGTTGTCCTGGCGCCACTCGATGCCGCCCTTCTCCCCATAGACACGCAGCTGCAGACCGTTTTCGCAACCGACAGCCACCTGGCTGGCCCAGAGCATGCCGCGGGCCCCGCCCTCGAAACGCAGCATGATATGCACGTTGTCGTCCAATTGCCGTCCCGGCACGAAGGCCGTGAGGTCCGCGGAAACAGCCTCGGTTTTCAGCCCGGTGACGAAGCGCGCGAGATTGTAGGCGTGGGTACCGATATCGCCGATCGCGCCACCCGCCCCCGACTTGGCCGGGTCGGTACGCCAGGCGGCCTGCTTGTTGTCATCACCAGCATCAACAGCGAGCCAATCCTGCGGGTACTCAACCTGCACGACGCGGATCTTGCCGAGCGCACCAGACGCCACCAGCTCACGCGCCTGACGAATGAGGGGATAGCCGGTGTAGTTATGCGTAAGCAGGAACTTCGCGCCATTTTTCGGCTGAATTTCCAGAAGCTTACGAGCATCCTCCAGAGTGGAAGTAATCGGCTTGTCGCAGATCACATGGATGCCGGCCTCAAGAAAAGCCTTGGTTGGTCCGAAATGCATATGGTTTGGCGTCACGATCGAGACCGCCTCGATCCCATCAGGGCGGGCGGCTTCGGCCTGAGCCATCTCTTCGTAGGAAGTGTAGATGCGATCTTCTGCAAGCCCGATGTTCTTGCCGGACTCGAGGGCCACGTCGGGACGCGACGAAAGTGCGCCAGCCACGAGTTCGAAGTCTCCGTCGAGTCGCGCGGCGATGCGGTGCACATAGCCAATAAAGGCTCCGGTGCCGCCGCCGACCATGCCTAGACGTATGCGTTTTGCGCCGTTTTCAGCCATTCTTGTCAACTTTCCTTATCAAAAGTCGCTTCGCAGACTAATTGGTTAGCAGACTGGCAGACTAGAGGCCCAGCATCTTACGATTGGCCGCCTGATCCGTCCCGCCACTGGCGAAATCATCGAATGCCTTCTCGGTCACCCGGATGATGTAGCTGGCGATCAGTTCGGCACCCTCGCGTGCACCATCCTCGGGATGCTTGAGCGCGCATTCCCATTCGAGCACGGCCCAGCCCTTGAAATCGTTGGCTGCCATCTTGGCAAAGATCGCCGGGAAATCGACCTGGCCATCGCCGATCGAGCGGAAGCGCCCTGCCCGGTTCACCCAGGACTGGAAGCCGCCATAGACACCCTGACGACCCGTCGGGTTGAACTCGGCATCCTTCACGTGGAAGGCCTTGATGCGATCCTTGTAGATGTCGATGTAGTCCAGATAGTCGAGCTGCTGCAGGACGAAGTGGCTCGGATCGTAGAGCAGGTTGGCGCGCGGGTGGTTGTTCACGCGGTCGAGGAACATTTCGTAGGAAACGCCGTCGTGCAGGTCTTCGCCGGGATGGATTTCGTAGCAGAGATCGACACCGGCATCGTCAAAGGCGTTGAGGATCGGGGTCCAACGACGCGCGAGTTCATCGAAGGCCTCTTCGACAAGCCCTGCAGGACGCTGCGGCCACGGATAGACATAGGGCCAGGCAAGGGCACCCGAGAAAGTAGCGTGTGCGTTGAGGCCAAGGTTTTGCGAAGCCTTGGCTGCGTGCTTGAGGGTCTGAACCGCCCATTCCTGGCGGGCCTTGGGATTGCCGTGAACCGATGGGGGCGCGAAGCCGTCGAATGCAGAGTCGTAGGCCGGGTGCACCGCGACCAGCTGCCCCTGGAGGTGGGTCGACAGTTCGGTGATCTCGAGGCCGTGGCTGTTGACGATACCCTTGATCTCATCTGCGTAAGTCTTGGAATTTGCAGCTTTTTCGAGATCGATAAAGCTCGAAACCCAAGTTGGGATCTGCACGCCCTTGTAGCCAAGTCCTGCTGCCCAGCGGCAGATATTATCGAGCGTGTCGAATGGGGCCTTATCGCCGGCAAACTGAGCCAGGAAAATAGCCGGCCCCTTGATGGTCGTAGCCATGGGTCTCTCTCCTCTTGCGGCCCCGTTCAGCGCCTCAGCCGGGGCTCCTCCCTGATAATGTAGGCGGCGATTGCTCGCCGCCTGACATGTTAGTCGCCAATGTTGACCGCCCTGTACGACCTGTCAATGAGGTACGCACATCAGCTGCTGCACCTGCCTCAGGCCTTGAGCAGGGCGCGGGCGTCTTCGATGCCCAGCGCGCGCGGCCGTTCACAGGTAGTCTTCAGCGTCAGGACTTCGCCGCGCTCCCCGGCTTCTAGTAGCCCCGTCATCACCTCGACAACATGCAGCGCCACATCGAGGTCGCAGCGCGCCGTCAGCCCGTTTTCATGCGCCTGCATCATGTCTGCCAGGCCAGCGCAGCGGTAGTTGGCGCGTGGCGTTTCCTTGTCGAGGTCCTGGTTGGGCTTTCCGAACGGGTGATCCCAGGGCGAAACCGGCGTGCGGATACCTTCAATCCCGGTGGTCACAAGATCACCGCCAAAGAAGTTTGGATCGGGCACAAAGATCGACCCGTCCGTACCATAGAGCTCGATATTGTGGTGACCGTGGGCCGCCACGTCCCAACTGGCGCCGATGGTGACGATCGCGCCATTGTGGAATTCCAGCACGCCATGGATCGTGGTCGGCGTACCAACCTTGATGACGCTGCCTTTATAAGGGCCATCCGCCGTAACGATGCGCTCGGTGCGCGCCATGTTGGTGAAAGACGACAGGCGCTTTACCGGCCCCAAAAGATGGACGAGATCGGTGATGTAATAGGGGCCAAGATCAAGGATCGGGCCGCCGCCGGGCTGGAAGAAGAAGTCCGGATTAGGATGCCAATGTTCCATGCCGCGGCTCATGACGTGCGTTGTGCCGCTCATGATCTTGCCGAGCTTGCCACTGTCGATGATGTCGCGCGCCTGCTGGTGGGCACCACCGAGGAAAGTGTCCGGAGCAGAGCCGACCTTGAGGCCCCGCTCGTCCGCCGCCTTCTTGAGCGCGAGCCCCTCCTCCACCGTCAGCACAAAGGGCTTTTCGGAATAGGCATGCTTGCCTGCGGAGATAATGTCCGAGGACACCTGATAGTGGGTCGAAGGAATGGTGAGATTCACCACCACGTCGATCTCGCTGTTCTTCAGCAGTTCCTCGGGGGTCTGCGCAGCAACGCCGAACTCGTCCGCCCGCAACTTTGCTGCCTCTGGGCGGATATCGGCCACCGCACGGACTTCAAGCCCTTTGAACAGGGGGGCAAGTCGGAGGTAGGCAGCAGAGATATTGCCGGCACCCATGATGCCGACGCCGTAGGTCTTTGCCATTTGGCTTATTTCCACTTGCTGGCAGTTGCGATCGACCGGGTAGCGAAGCGCACCGGATCGGTTGGATTATCGTGCTCGGCGACGAAGTACTGAGCCTTGGTCTTGGCTTGCACCTTGGTGATGAGGTCATCCCAACCTACAACCCCGTGGCCAACGTCAGCCCAACCGCTTTCCTCGGGGTTTTCCCCCTCAGCGGCGAGGTCCTTGACGTGGACAGCTGTCACGCGAGCACCATAGCGGTCAAACCATGCCAGCGGGTCAGCCTTGCCGCGGATCACCCAGGCAATGTCGCATTCCCATTCGATGTCTGGAGCCGTTTCGAGGATGATCTCCATCGGCGTGCGACCCGACGTGGTGGGCACGAACTCAAAATCATGATTATGCCAGCCGAAGCCATAGCCCTCGCGGGTATAGACCTCACCGAGCGACGCCAGCGTTTCCGCCAATTCGAGCCACTTGGACTCATTTTCGCTGCGCTGATCCGGCATGATGAAGGGACAATAGATGCGCTTGACGCCGATGGTTTCGGCGGTTTTCAGCGCGGTGTCCGTATCCTTGAGCTGGTCGAGGCCGAAATGCCCGGTCGGCATGGAGAGGCCATTCTTTTTGAGATCGGCGGCGAAGGCA
>JAAZLP010000435.1 GCA_012799265.1 Phyllobacteriaceae bacterium
GGGCCGTGCGGCCGATCCAGGGCTCGACAAAGCGCGAAAAGCGGCTCCAGTCCTGCGGCTGTTCCCACAGCGCCTGTGGATTAAGGCCATGCTCTGCGAGGCGCTCTTCCAGCAGGTAAATGGACGCGGTGTCGATCAACTGTTGGCTCTCGCCCTGGGGGCCGAAACTGCGCAGCGATCCGAGCGCGCCTGCATTGCCCTGATAGCCCTGATAGACAGAGTGATTGAGCACGATGCCGCCGCCGATAAAGGCGCCGATGAAGAAATAGGCGTAGTCGCGAAACTCCTTGCCGCGGCCATAAATATGCTCGGCCTGGCATCCCGCGGTTGCGTCATTGACGACGCTGACCGGCAAATCGGTGAATCGGGCGAGCTCACGGGTGAAGTCGACATCCTTCCAGCTGACGAACTCCTCAGCCGGCGCACCAACCAATTCGTTCCAGCGCCAGAGCTCGAAAGGCGTGCCGATGCCAATGCCACAGATGCGTCTCTGCTGCTCCTTGCTGCATTGGCTCAGGATCGTCTCCATGCCGGTGCGGATAAACTCAAAGATCGGGCCGGGGAGGGGGTATTTATAGGTGATCTGCAGCTCGTGGCGGACCGTGCCACAGAAGTCTGCGAGCAGCAGAACGGCGCTGCGCCGACCGATCTTGCAGCCGAAGGAGAGGACCCCATTTTCGGCCAGACGCATGGGAATGGACGGCTTGCCGACCTTGCCCTTGACCGGCGCGCCGCGGGCCAGAATGCCCTCGGCCTCCATCTCCCGCAGGATGATGGAAATTGTTTGCGGTGAGAGGTTTGCCATGCGCGCCAGTTCGCTGCCGGCGGTGGGGCCATTGCGCTGGAGAAGCGTCAGCAGCAGGCGTTCGTTGTAATCACGAACCCCACTCTGGTTCACGCCCTGACTTGGCGATCTAATGACTGTGCTCTCCATGTGCGCACTATAGTGACGGCATTTCCCGAGCGGAAGTGGGCTTTGGTCTAATTAATAAATAAATGAGATTTATATATTGACGGAGGGTTGAAAGCCCGACACCATTGGGACGTGCAATCAAGCAAAAAGGGTTCGCGACAGGGAGGAAACCGGGTCGCGTTCCCGCAGGGAGAGATCATTGAAAAAGCTGCTTTTGGGCACTGCCGTGTGCCTCGCCGCCGTGACTGCCGCCATGTCCCCCGCCATGGCTCAGGACGTCAGTGCCTGCCTCATCACCAAGACCGACACCAACCCCTTCTTCGTCAAGATGAAGGAAGGCGCCGAAGCCAAGGCGGCTGAACTCGGCGTCACGCTGAAATCCTATGCCGGTCGCATTGACGGCGACCACGAAAGCCAGGTGGCCGCAATCGAAACCTGTATCGCCGATGGCGCCAAGGGCATTCTGATCACTGCTTCGGACACCTCGGCCATCGTGCAGTCGGTGCAGCAGGCGCGCGACGCCGGGTTGCTGGTGATTGCGCTCGATACGCCGCTCACCCCGATTGATGCTGCGGACGCGACCTTTGCCACCGACAACTACCTCGCAGGCGAGCTGATCGGCAAATGGGCCGCTGGCAAGATGGGTGCGGATGCCGCCAATGCCAAGATTGCGCTGCTCAACCTCGGCATCAGCCAGCCCACCGTGGACGTGCTGCGCAACCAGGGATTTCTGCAGGGCTTTGGCATAGATCTGGGCGACCCCAACAAGTGGGGCGACGAAACCGATCCGCGCATTGTTGGTCATGACGTGACCGCCGGCAATGAAGAGGGTGGCCGCAAGGCCATGGAAAACCTCCTCACCAAGGATCCGGGTATCAATGTCGTCCACACCATCAACGAACCCTCGGCCGCTGGTGCGTATGAAGCGCTGAAGTCCTTTGGTCGTGAAAACGACGTGCTCATCGTTTCGGTCGACGGCGGCTGCCCGGGCGTTGCCAATGTGAAGGATGGCGTCATCGGCGCAACCTCGCAGCAATACCCGCTGCAGATGGCCGCGCTGGGCGTCGAAGCGATCAAGGCATGGGCCGACACTGGCACCAAGCCGCAGCCGACCGACGGCAAGGACTTCTTCGATACCGGCGTCGCGCTGGTGACGGACGAGCCGGTCGATGGCGTTGACTCCATCGATAGTGCCAAGGGCGCTGAACTCTGCTGGGGCTAAGCCCGATTTCCGTATATAATGATGACAGGGACGGGCGCGCCCGCCCCTGTCATCGAATGGGATACCGGGGAGGACACCCATGTCGAACCAGACAGAGGCCGAGGCCGGCCTTGCCAATCGTGCTGAATCCGTCGCCAGTTTCGAGCATCAGATAACGCTCCTGTCGCGCATCCAGCACGCACTCCATTCCAATCCGGCCCTCGTGCCGCTGATCGTGCTCATTCTCTCGGTGGTCGTCTTCGGCGCCTTGTTGGGCACCAAGTTCTTCTCGAGCTTTGCGCTGACGCTGATCCTGCAGCAGGTGGCTATTGTAGGGATCGTCGGGGCCGCCCAATCGCTGGTGATCCTCACGGCGGGTATCGACCTGTCGGTCGGCGCCATCATGGTGCTGAGCTCGGTCATCATGGGGCAGTTCACCTTCCGGCTGGGGCTGCCACCCGCAGTCGCCGTGGCCTGTGGCCTCGCGGTCGGCACCTTTATCGGCTTCATCAATGGCTGGCTCATCGCGCGGGTAAAACTGCCGCCGTTCATCGTGACGCTGGGCATCTGGCAGATCGCGCTTGCCACCAACTTCCTCTATTCGGGCAATGAGACCATCCGCGCCCAGGAGATCGAGGCGCAGGCGCCGTTGCTGCAGTTCTTCGGCAAGTCCTTCACGGTGGGTGGGGCCGTTTTCACCTACGGGGTTATCTTTTTCATCCTGCTCGTTCTGGTGCTCGCCTATGTGCTCAAGCACACGGCATGGGGGCGGCATGTCTATGCCGTGGGCGACGATCCGGACGCGGCGCAGCTTTCCGGCGTCAACACCAAGAAGGTGCTGATCTCGGTCTATATGCTCTCCGGCCTCATCTGCGCCTTTGCCGGATGGGTGTTGATCGGGCGTATCGGCTCGGTGTCGCCAACCTCGGGCCAGTCGGCCAATATTGAATCCATCACCGCGGTGGTGATTGGTGGCATCTCGCTCTTTGGCGGACGCGGATCGATCCTCGGCATGTTTTTCGGCGCGCTGATCGTCGGCGTGTTCTCGCTGGGCCTGCGCCTGCTCGGGGCGGATGCGCAGTGGACCTATCTCCTCATCGGCGCACTCATCATTGCTGCCGTGGCGATCGATCAGTGGATCAGAAAGGTGTCTGCCTGATGGAACCCATTCTTTCCGCCCGCAATCTCACCAAGCGCTATGGTCGCGTCACCGCGCTCGACAATTGCGATTTCGATCTGATGCCGGGGGAAATCCTCGGCGTCATCGGCGACAATGGCGCCGGCAAATCCTCGCTCATCAAAGCCCTGTCGGGGGCCATCATTCCCGACGCCGGCGAGGTGTTCCTCGATGGGCAGAAGATCAATTTCACCTCACCCATCGACGCCCGCAATGCCGGGGTGGAAA
>JAAZLP010000035.1 GCA_012799265.1 Phyllobacteriaceae bacterium
ATAGCAGCACCTGGCGACGGTCCTTGTCGCCACGCCGACGCTGGATCATCCCTGCAGTTTCCAGCCGCTGCAGCAGCGCCGTCGTGGTGGCCTGGGTGATGCCCATGCGCCCGGCGACGTACCCCGCTCGACCCGGATCAGCATGCGTTCGCTGTCGATATCGCGCACCTTGAGCATGGCCACCTCGCCGACGCGCAATCCTGCGCCATAGGCCACCGAAAGCGCGGCCTGATGCTTGAGGGTGGTGGTGGCGTTGAGCAGGCGCACCACCTCGTCGCGGCTTAACACCACCGGCAGGTTACGCGGACGGCTCACGCGCACCAGCTTGCGGGCCAAGTCAGGCCGGTCGAGCGTATTGGCGAAGAAGAAGCGCAATGCCGAGACCATGGTGTTCATGGTGGGCACCGGAACACCGGCCTCGCTCTGGGCCAGCTGGAACTGGCGCACGTCCTCGGTGGTCGCGGTATCCGGCGGCCGCCGCAGGAAGCTGGCGAAGCGCCCCACATCACGGATGTAGTTGCGCTGGGTCGCCACCGAGAAATGCCGCATGGTCATGTCGTCGATCAGCTTCTGGCGCAGCGGGCTGACAGGGAGGTTAGGAAGGATCGTGGTCATCTTTGGCTCCTGGATTGAAGGAGCCGAATGGAACGCCTGAACCTTGGGATCCTCAATCAGGCGACGACTTCAGGCGCGTGCCCGCCATCTCACCACGCTCACCCTCCCGCGGCAGCGGGTTCGTTCACCCACCCCATTTGAGACGTATGTGCTTTCCGACGGAGCTAAAGCTGCCAATCAAGATCATGCCGCCCCAGCAAGGCGGGGTGCCATTTGCCTTGAGCGATGCGGTTCTGAACATGTGCGCGATAGCGGGTAGGCTGCTTCACGTATTTCGTTCTGTGACGTGTAGAGTTGCAGAACAAGCATACAGCTCTGATATTGTCGGGAGTATCCAGCCCTCCCTCCGATTTTGGTTTCAGATGTTCGGCAGTGCAGAGCCAGCGCCTGTTTCTGCGTGTTATGGGCAGCGCCGGGTTTGAGGATGAAAGCATTGGTTGATTGCAATACCAACAGTGACCTTTCTGTTTTTCAAAGGCAGCATCACGGATTTTGGCAATCTTGTTTTTTGGCATATCTGGTCCCAACATGATCGGTCCCGCTTTCGCGAAATTGATGAGACAGACATGCAACTGATCTGAACGAACCAGCCCCCGCATTGGGCCGCATATACGGGCACAAGAAAGCGCCAATGGACGCCACTCTGAGATATGCCCCCTCACGGTAAAAGTTGTTTTCGAATAGATCAATCAGGTTCTGGTCGCCCTTTTGGCCAAAGGCTTTATCCGGGAAGACAGTTTAGACCAACCCGGAGAACCGAATGAGCATCCTCAAGAATTTGACCCTGACCACGGCGCAGCCGGTTCGTGCCAATGCCGATCCCGTGCAGCGGGCACGTGACAAAGTCATTTCAGCGCTGGCCGAGCAGAAGGCCATGGCAGAGGCTAAGATTGCCGGGCAGCACTATGCGCCGACCCATATGGTTTGGCGCAAGAATGAAGCCGGTGAGCGTGTGCAGGTCGAAACCCCCAAGCGTCTGCGGGCAGGATGGTTCACCGATGCCAGCGGGCAGACCTTCTTTGCGCTTCGCTATGCTGGTAAGCCCATCGAATTCGCCAAGGGCAAGAACGCGATTGCGGTTGGCGAATTGAAAACCCTTCCCATGATCCTCGACACGTTGACGCAAGCTGTTCGCGCTGGCGAACTCGATGCCCAGCTTGCAGCTGCTGCCGAGGCTCGTGGCCAGATGCTGCGCAAGGCCAGCTGACCCCAGCCACGATGAATTACCCCAAGATGCTGGGAATGGCCCTTGTGCTGTTCCCGGCATTTCTGTTTCCAGTCAGTCCGATCCACGCCGATCAAGGGCAGCTCGATTGTGCAAACATGCGCCGCGCTATTCTGCAGCTCGTTGGCGACTGGGCACGAGAGATGTTGTTCGCGAGCCAGGAAATGGGCCGTGATGGCTGGCTAGATGGTAACGTTGCGCGTTCTGCCTTCAAGGACGTGCAGATCGCGGTGATGCATTTCGACTACGCCTATGAGGATGTGCCGAAAACCCGCGCTGCCTGCCGCGATCTCGCATTCCGGTTCGGCATGGAGGTCGGCACCTATATCGAAGAGTTTATGGCTACCGGCACGCGCCCGCCCAAGGGCATACAGGGAGCAATGGGCCGATAGGGCAATACGGCTTACCCGAGAGCTGCTAGCTCGGCGGCCGGGCTTCGTAGGGCATTGGCGGCATATACGGGTGGCTGCGACCATTCCGTTTGCTCGATAGAACCTCGTAGATCGGTCACCACTTCACGCGGATTGCGGGGTGTCCCAACCTTCATTGATACTGCGCACCCGCCACCCATAGAATTTGAAAGACGTTTCAATAGAGTGAATGGCCAATTTCTATGCTATTCCGATCCACGATTAAATATATCGAATGCCATTCATTCTGGTTAAACGCTTATCTTGAGTAGCCTATGCAATAATGCGGTAGAGAATCTTAGGTTACGCTCCGAGTGATTCGTTTTGCGACTGGTGGCTGTCACTGGAATGCTGAGATTGGCCGATTTGCGTCACATTTAAATCTGTGCCAGTTAAAGTGATGCAATGACGATTCACGCCGCCCGGACGGTTATATGCCATCCCTTTTCAACACACCCCTGTAGCGTGAACCCGCCGCGTTGGCGGCAATCTATTTGGCCCATCCCACCCTGCCGAACACGAGCGGGGGCAACTCTACGGGAGAGCAATTTTGTTCGATCTTTTTGAAACCTATCCGTGGCTTCTCACGCTTTGTGCCGCAACAGCACTCGTGCTGGCAGCCCTATTCGCCAACTTTGTTGTTAAGGCGCTCCTGTTGCGGTTCTTGGATCGACTGCTGAAGAAGACGCCCTTTGGCCATGAAGGGGATATTAAAGGGCAGGGGGTGATCTCCCCGCTGGCCAACATCATGCCAGCACTTGTTCTGACTCTTGGCGTAGGGTTGGTGCCAGGTCTCCCACATGCTGTAGCCGAGGTCGTGCGGAACGTAGCCAACGCCTTCATAATCCTCTCGATCGCAATGGCTATATCGGCGTTGTTCAATGTTGGCGAAGGCATCTATCGCCGCCGGCAGGGGAATGCACATAAGTCCATCAAGAGCTATGTGCAAATCGCCAAACTGGCCGTATTTGTTATTGCCGCTATTCTGATGATCGCCACCATCATGGACCAGTCACCGGTAATCCTGCTCTCCGGTCTTGGCGCGATGGCAGCCGTCCTCATCTTGGTTTTCCAAGATACGTTGCTCTCGTTGGTGGCCAGCATCCAGATCAATTCCACCGACATGGTGCGGGTGGGAGACTGGATCGAGGTGCCACATCTCGATGCTGACGGTGACGTGATCGAAATTGCTCTGCACACTGTAAAGGTTCAGAACTGGGATAAAACGATCACCACCATTCCGATCCGCAAGCTTGTTACCGACCCATTCAAGAACTGGCGGGGCATGCAGGAATCTGGTGGGCGCCGGATCAAGCGCTCCATCTTTATCGATCAAAATTCGATCCGCTTCCTCACCGATGCCGAGAAGACGAGACTGACGGGTCTTGGGCTGCTTGAAGGATATCTTAAGGATAAGGATCAGGAGATCGCCAATTGGAACGCGGGACTTGGAACCCGAGCCGAGATACCGGCCAATACCCGCCGTATGACTAATATCGGCACGTTCCGTGCTTATGTCGCAAATTATCTGAAAAGCCACTCCGGCATTCATCAAAGCATGACCTTGATGACGAGACAGTTGCAGCCGACACCTGAGGGACTGCCCATTGAAATCTACTGCTTCACCAACACCATAGCATGGGCTGAATATGAAGGCATTCAGGCAGACATTTTCGACCACCTATACGCTATCCTGCCTGAGTTTGGATTGCGAGCTTACCAAAAGCCCGCTGGCACTGACATTGCTCAGGCCTTTGGCATAGCGGCACAATCGCGCCAAGCGCCACGGTGACCGTCATCATGCATGCCAATCTCATCAATACCGTCGCCGCTGAGGCTCAAAGACTGCCCGGACGACGTCCAACTGCCAAACGTACCACGGCATATGCCGAAGTTCG
>JAAZLP010000436.1 GCA_012799265.1 Phyllobacteriaceae bacterium
GCCGTGCCGCGCGCTTATCCGATTCAAAGCCGAGAACAAAACTGCCGGCCACGGCAAGGCCAACAAGCGCGCCGACGGTCGAGAACCATGCCGGGCCGGGGCCCAGCGCCAGCAGCATCCCGCCGGCGATCGCAAAGGCAAAAAGCCAGATCCCGGCCGCGCCCAGCATAAGGCGCAGCCCCTGCCCGAGGGGGCGCGAATCGGCGGTCATTGCAGAGCGGTCCGGCATGCAATCAGCTAGCCGGATAATGGTTAACCAAGTCCTTAAGGCCGCCGGGACCGGTAAGTTTTGCTTAGGGTTGGCGTCGCCTGTGGCTAGAACAGTTCGATATCGTCCTGCGCCGCCGGCACCACCACGCGACGACGCGCCAGCGCCAGTTCTTCGCGTGCCACATTGACCCCGATCTCATTGCTCAGCCGCTTGACGAAAGCGCGCCCCGAATGCGGCTTGAACAGCACGCGCCGGGCAAAGGTGCCGCCCAGATCCTCGCTGGTGGTCACATAGCCTTCATCGGCGAGGAACTGGCGTACGAAGTCGATATTCTTGGCCCCGACATCGTCCAGCGCGGAATTGATCTTGCCGCCGCCAAAAACCTTGATCTCGAGATTGGCCTTCTTGCCCGTGCCCTGGGTCAGCACCTTGTTGATCAGCTGTTCCATGGCAAAGGCGCCGTAACGCGCCGAGGCGCCATAGCGGTCGCGCGCCGAGCCTGACTGTTCGGCCAGAAGGAAGTGGTTCATCCCGCCGACATTGGCGACGCGGTCACGCACACAGGCGGAAATGCAGGATCCCAGGACCGTCGAGAAGGTCACATCGGCCTGGTTTGAGACATGACAATCGCCCTGGTGGACTGTGGTCACCACCCCGCGGTCAAATTCGGGCGGCAGGGAATTTGTCGGGGGCATCTGTCTTGAAACGTCCTCTGCGGGCCGATGTCCCCGACCTTAGCGATAAACTCGTTATCCAAATGCTAACCACAAATGCCAAGCTTCTGGTGTATGCCTGCATTGGCAAGGAGAGATTCAGAAATCTACGGATAGGGTGATCCCATTGGGGCCGGGATAAATAGTCGATGTCACTGCAAAAACTCGCACGAGAGTTGGACGAGACCGCGAGGCAGACTGCCTTGATGGTCGAAGGCGTCACAGAAGCATTGGAAATCCTCGCGGAGTCCCCCGCAAGCCAGGACGCCTCCGTCCGCAACGCCGTACAGCTTATCATTACGGCCCTTCAGGGCCAGGATCGCATCGAACAGCGCTGCCACAACATGGCCCTCGCCGTCCGCCAGTTCGCCCTGCTTCCTCCCACCGCGCCCGATTCTGTCTATGACGAAATCTGGTCCAGCCTCACCCTCGACGAGTTGCGCGTCCCCTCACTCTCCGGCATCGCCGCCCGCCACAGCCACGGCGAAGCCGAGCTGTTCTAGTATCTTTCCCTGATCGTATTCGCCCGGGTGCCCAAGACGGCACCTTTTTCGCGTTTGACCGCGCTCACGCGAAGCGATGCCGCAGATGTAGGGCTGCCAACGACCTCATGTCGGTCTTTTGGTAGCCAAAGAATCTCAATCGAAACCAGACGTCGTCAGAGGGTAACTTTGGCAGCGTTGGCCGAAGCGTACTTTGCTATCATTAGATTTTCCAAGCCCACTACCGTATTGCAATTGCCAGGGCGAGGGGTATCGGACATCTTTGAGAAAATGGGGGGAAACCATGGACTCTCTTGCGCCATTCCTAGGCACTACTCTGGCAGAAGTTCATTTTTGGGATTCCCACGAGTCGCTTGGAGTGATTCATAGGGTGCCAGCTTGTGGAGGCTGGCAATGGTGGATGATTGGCGGGACGATCTGAGGGAGTGGCTTGATCCTTTTGTA
>JAAZLP010000437.1 GCA_012799265.1 Phyllobacteriaceae bacterium
AACGAACGGGGCAGGGCGGGGCCCTGAAGGCCTGAGTTGCCTCAGGCCTCAAAGGTGACCGTAACCCTCGTCCCGGGACCTTTCCCAAAGCTGACATTGGCGCTGAGACTGTGCGCCATCGCTTTGACAATACGGCTGCCGAGGCCAGTACCCTTGGCAGGTTCGACACCCGTCCAGCCGACGCCGTCGTCTTCCACCACGAGGCGCACCACACCGTCATCGTTGCAAATTTTGATCCGGACCTCACCGGGTTCGCGCTCGACATAGGCGTATTTGAGCGCGTTGGTGACAAGCTCGGTGACGATAACACCAAGCGAGGCGACCTTGTCCGTGGGCATGGGGAAGCCAGTCACGCTCAGGCGGATTGTCGCTGTGCGACCCTCGACCTGCAACGTGTTTTCCAGTTCGCCTATGAGGCCGTTGAGATAGTCGCTGATCTGAACCCAGCGAGTGTCGTCGGAGGTGTAGAGATGGCGATGAACGCCGGCGATGGCGTGAATGCGGGCCTGCGTGTCCGACAGAACCTGCTTTGCCTCCGCATTCACGACGGCGTTCGCCTGAAGGCCGACAAGCGCGGAAACCATGGCGAGGGAGTTGGCGACGCGGTGATTGACTTCGCCGAGAAGCATTTCGGCGCGTTCGCGGGCTTCCCGGACCTCACGTTCGGCTGTGGCCTTGGCGCGGTTGAGCCGAACCCGCTCGATGGCGTGGTCGATGGAAGTCAGGAGTAGTTCCATGAACTCCTCGGCGCCCGACTTTGGCACAAAGTCGGTGGCACCCGACTTGAGTGCGGCGACGGCGATATCCAACTCGGCCGCTCCGGTTACATAGACGACGGAGGGGCGGTCCTCCATGTCGGCCATGCCAGACAGGACATTGAGGCCGGTGCCAGTTGGCAGGTAATGATCGAGCACGACAACGTCGACACCGCCCGCGAGGGTAAGAGCCAGGCCTTCCTCGCCGGTCTGTGCCTGCGTGAAGGCATAGCCACGACGTTTCATGGCCTTCTCGACCAGACGGGTCAGCCCGGGATCATCATCAATGTAGAGCACATGCGGCGTGCGGGTAGGCATGATGATCTATTCGGTTTCCGGAATCTGCATCACCGAGAAGAACAGGCCCAGCTGTTTGATGGCATTGGCAAAACCATCATAGTCGACCGGTTTGGTAATGTAGACATTGGCGCCCAGATCGTAGCAGCGCTGAATTTCGCGCTGGTCATCGGTCGTCGTCAGGACCACGACGGGCGAGCGGCGCGTATGCTCGTTGCCCTTGACCTTTTCCAGGATGTCGATGCCAGTCATGTCGGGCAAGTTGAGATCCAGAAGAACCAGCAACTGCCGACCCTTGTTGATCAGGCCAGTACCGTCTTCTCCCAGGAGGTAGGTGAGGGCGGCCGTGCCATTGGTGAAGGGCACGATTTCATTCGCGACACCGGCGCGACGGATGTTCTTCTCGATGAGGCGTGCGTGTCCCTCGTCGTCTTCTACCATCACTATGGTGACTGGCCGTGCGTTATTCATGCCCCGATGCTCCCCAGGTAGCTGCGCAGGTCGCGCGGCAGATTGATCTTGAACGTGGTGCCCTTACCGAGCGTTGAGGTCAGTGTAATGTCGCCGCCAAGGCTTCGCACCATTGTACGCACATGGGCAAGTCCTATGCCTTCGCCTGGGTGGTTCTGAGCGCCCGAACGTCGGAAGAGTTCAAATACCCGCTCGTGATCGCTTTCGGCAATACCGCGTCCATTGTCCTGAACTTCTATCTCAACCCTGTTGGCAGGGGCATGGTTGGCGCGGATTTCTACGCGCAGAGGGCGGTCTGGATGCTGGTACTTGATTGCGTTGTCCAGAAGGTTGCCCAGCACCTGCTCGATGGAGAGCTTGTCAGTGATGAGGCTGTTGACGCGGATGTCAGTAATAATCTCCCCGTCGCTCTCGGCCACCTGATGATGGACGGCTGCCGTGCTGTTGGCGGCGAGGGTCTGCAGGTTGACCGGTTCGGGCTTGAGTTGACGGCGACCTTCGCGTGAAATCTTGAGGATGGCGTTGATCAGGCCATCCATCTTTCGCGTCGCGGCACGAATGAAATTGACTGCCTCAGGGAGATCCTCGGTAGCGGCGGTCCGCGCTTCAGCTGCAGCCTGATCGGCCTCATCGACCGCCTGGGTCTCCATATAGGCCTTGACCGACTGCACGCCGGCTTCGAGTTCGCTGGTGAAACCCATGACGTTGACCAGGGGAGCTCGCAGGTCATGCGTCACAATATAGGCGAAGCGCTGGATTTCGTCGTTCGCCTTGCGCAGGTCGGTGGTGCGCTCGCGCACGCGTTCCTCGAGGTCGGCATTGGCCTCTTCGACGGCTGCGCGGGCCTTTGCGAGTTCCTGCGTATAGTTCATTATGGCCCAGAACGCGCCGCCGACAACTGCGAGGATGATGAGACCGCCCAGGATCGCTACGACGCGCAGGGCAGCGTTGGTGTTGCTCTGGCTGGCGACGCTGTCGGCGAGATGCTGGTCGATAGAGATAATTAGGCCGTCGATGAACGATGTGGCTCCGTCCATTGCGGCCTTGCCGCGCCCAGCGGTGATCCGCTCAATGGCACCTGCCTCATTGGCCGCCTGTGCCAGGCCCAGAGTCTCCTGAAGTTCTTCAAGCCGCGCGGCAACGTCTTCCCGCAGCTTGTCGACCGACGCGGAAAGCTGGTCATTGGTGGCGAGGATTTCGTCGAGGGACTCAACATAGGAGGGGATTGCAGCGACGGCGGAGGCGTAGGGCTCGAGATATGCAGCATCGCCGGTGATGATATAGCCGCGCTGGCTCGTCTCTGCCGTGAGCAGGGCGTCGTGGAGGTCGATTGCCGCGCGGCGGGCAAGGCGTCCCTCGGTCACCTCGTCGAGATGGACCTGCGATTCCTGGACGAGGAATATGTTGGTGCCGACAATCGACAAGAGCGCCAGAAGGCCCACCAGCAGCAGCGCTGCTGTCGCCTGCACGAATGACTTGCTTGATAGTGGCATACGTC
>JAAZLP010000438.1 GCA_012799265.1 Phyllobacteriaceae bacterium
CGTCGAGCCCATGATGACAAAGAGCGGTCCCGTCGCCAGCAGTGTCACCATCTGCCAGATCGGCACGCCACTCGCGAAACCATAGACAAAGACATGCACGCCCAGCGCCGAGACAAAGGCGCGCAATTCGTGCGCCCAGGGATGGGTGGTGCGAAGGTTGTGCAGGCCGATCCTCAGGATCAGCGGCAGCGCCAGCACTGAGGCAATGAGATATTGCCAGAAGGCCATGCCGGTCGAGCTCATGCCAAAGCCGCCATATTCCACCGGCGTCGGCAGAACCGATTGCAAGGTATTGCTGCCGGCAAAGGCGAGGCTTGCGGCGAGCATGAAGAACGCGCCGGTAGCGGCAGCGTTGGAGCGAGAGGAAATCTGGTTCATTCGTCGTCCTTTCCGTAACCAGTTTCCTCAGGGTTACGGGAGACGACAGGCCGAACGAGCGGACTCAAAATGTCCGCCAACGCCGGCAAGGCGTTGAAATCCCGTTCTCTTTCATCCGGACTATACCGTCGGCTCCGGAGTTACACCGGATCTGCTGACCTCTCGGAAACTTTCCGGAGCGCTCGCGGGCTTAACATTGCTGCCTTACCGCCGGTGGGGAATTGCACCCCGCCCTGAGAACATTGCAGGCGAACCTGCACCGGCAAATCTAGGTAAGGCGCTGTCGCCTGACAAGTGAGCACAAAGGAGTAACCGTGCGTCCTCCGCGAACAGAGGGGGGAATTTGTTCGAGAAAGCGTGGTGGGTGATGGGGCTGGCGCCTCGATAGTGAGGGCTGTAGCGCATTACGTCCGAAAACAAGCGCAGTCATCTCAACACACTCGATGTCATCCCGGCGAAGGCCGGGACCCATCCTGAGATATTTCCTCATTCCGGATGGCCGCGCCAACATCGGTAGATGGGCCCCGGCCTTCGCCGGGGTGACAGCCGGAGGGTGGGGAAACCATCGTGCGCCGCACGGCTTGCGCCGGGAAGGCAGTCGGCGGGCACAGCACCACCGCCCATCCCCCTGCGGCCTCTTCGCCCACCCTCCAGATTTGTTTTGCCTTCGACCCCGAACCAAATTAACAAGCTAATTCTTGTTTAATTAGGTTTATGATGTCCGAGACAGTTGAAGGCCGCTGGGCCGAGATCTTTGGGCCGCGCTATCTGCCGGTCACGACCATCCTTGCGCTGGGCGTGACGCTTTTCGCTTTCAATGCCTTCCTGTCTTCCGCCGCCCTCCCGTCCGCCGTGCATGAGCTCGGCGGCATCGAAGTCATCTCCTGGGCGACGACGCTCTATCTGGTTTTCGCCATCGTTGGTGGCGCCGCGGCGTCCCTGTTCAAGCGTCGGCTGGGTTCGCGCGGGTCGCTGCTGATCCTTGGCGGCGTCTTCCTCCTGGGCACGCTGGTCGCCGCCATTGCCGGCGACATGACCCAGGTGCTCATCGGCCGTGCAATTCAGGGCTTTGGCGAGGGCGTCGTTGCTGCGCTCTGCTTTGCGCTGATCCCCGAACTCTTCCCCTCCCGCCTCGTGCCCAAGGTCTTTGGCATGCAGGCCGTTGTCTGGGCGGTCGCCGCCTTTGGTGGTCCGGCCGGGGCAGGGGCGCTCACCGAGTTCATCTCCTGGCGCGCCGCCTTCTTCATCAACGTGCCCTTCTGCCTGATCTTCGCGGGCATGGTGATCATGGTCGTGCCCAAGGGCGAACGGTCGACCGAAAGCCATGGCTTTCCGGGCCTGCGGCTCCTTGCCATCGGCGCTGGCACCATGCTTGTCGCCCTGGCCGCCGTGGTGGACCCGGCCATTGCCGTGCTGTCGCTGATCGGCGCGGCTATCCTGCTGGTTGCTGC
>JAAZLP010000439.1 GCA_012799265.1 Phyllobacteriaceae bacterium
GCAACCATGACCGCAAGGCGTTCGATTGCGGCACGCCGGAACTGAATGAGTATCTTCGCCGACACGCTCGCCAGAACCACGAGGGCGGCGGTTCCAAGACCTTCTTGGCGGTAGTTCCATCGCAGCCGCAAACCATCCTTGGGTACTACTCCATCAGTCCGGCCTCGATTGCCTTCGCCAAAGTCCCCGCATCGCTGACCAAAGGGCTTGGGCGCTACGAGGTCGCCGTGTTCCGGCTTGCCCGTCTGGCCGTGGCACTGCCGTTGCAGGGTCAGGGACTTGGCGGTGACCTGTTGTTGGCGGCGGGCGCACGGGCGCTTGCCGTGGCGGCTCAGGTTGGCGGGGTGGCGCTGGCTATCGACGCCAAGGACGAGAAGGCGGCTCGCTGGTACGAGCGCTTCGGCGCAATGCCGTTGCTCGACAGCAGCCCGCTCAGCCTGATCCTTCCGTTCAAGACGATCATCGACGCTCTGGATGCTGCCCAAAGCGAATAATTGACCAAAGGATTCCCCCATGATGCGCATTGCCCTTTACGCCCGCTATTCGTCCGAGAACCAGCGTGACGCCTCCATCGAGGACCAGTTGCGCCAGTGCCGCGAGCGTGCCGAGCGCGAGGGCTGGACCGTGGTGGAGACCTATTCCGACCGCGCCATCTCGGGATCGTCCATGATCCGCGCCGGTATCCAGAACCTTCTGGCTGATGCGCAGATGGGTCGCTTCGACATAGTACTGTCCGAGGCGCTGGACCGCATCAGCCGCGATCAGGAGGACGTGGCCGCCGTGTTCAAGCGCCTGCGCTTTGCGGGCATCCCCATAGTCACCCTGTCGGAAGGCGAGATCAACGAGCTTCATGTTGGGCTGAAAGGCACCATGAACGCCCTGTTTATCAAGGACCTCGCCATCAAGACGCATCGCGGCCAGCGCGGGCGGGTGGAGAATGGAAAGGCGGGAAGCGGTCGAGCCGCGTACGGCTATCGCGTCATTCATCAGCTCGACGCCAATGGCGAGCCGATCCGGGGCGAGCGGGCGATTGTCGAGGAACAGGCCAAGATCGTGCGCCGTATCTTCCGCGAATACGCTTCCGGCAGAAGCCCCAAGGAAATCGCCTTCCAGTTGAACCGGGAGGGCGTCCCCGGCCTTCGTAACCGCCCATGGATCGACGCCACCATTCGCGGCAATCCCGTCGCGGGCACAGGCATCCTCAACAACGAGCTTTATGCCGGCGTTCTGGTCTGGAACCGGCAGCGATTCATCAAGAACCCCGAGACCGGAACCCGCGTCTCGCGCGTGAACCCGGAAAGCGAATGGATCAGGACGGAGGTTCCGCATCTGCGGATTGTCGATGACGAACTCTGGCAGGCGGTGCGCGAGCGCCAGCGCGGCATCTCGGCCCTGTATGGTCCCAACCATGCCAACACCCGTGAGGGTCGCGCCAAGCGGCTGCATCTGACCAACCGGCCTGTCACCCTTCTTTCCGGCCTGCTCACTTGCGGCTGCTGTGGTGGAAGGATCAGCATGGTGATGACCGACCGCTATGCCTGCCGCAACCATCTGCGTAAAGGTATCTGCGACAATGGCCGCACCATCCGGCGCGACGAGATCGAGGCGCGTGTGTTGGCGGGCTTGAAAGAGAAGCTGGTATCCCCCGAGGCCGTCGCGGAGGCTGTGTGTGCCTATGCTAAGGAAACCAATCGGCTTAACCGTGATCGCCGCGCACAGTCACAGACAGATCAGAAAGCGCTTGAGAAGATCGAGCGCGCCATCGCCGGCATCATGGCGGCAATCGAGGACGGCATGTATCAGCCGTCGATGAAAGCGCGCATGGCCGAGCTTGAGCGCGACAAGGCCGAGATCATCGCCCGCATGGCGCAGGCCCCCGCCGATGTGCCGGATGTGCATCCCAACATCGCCAGCGTCTATCGCCGGAATGTTGAGCGGTTCACGGAAGCGCTCAACGATCCCGATGGTGGAAGGGAAGCAGCCGAGGCGTTACGCTCGCTCATTGGCGAGATCGTGCTGACCCCCGGCCCGAAGCGCGGCGAAGTTCATGCCGAGCTACGCGGCGAGCTTATGGGCATCCTCGCCTTCGCCACCGACCAGAAGCCGAAACAGAACATTCGTTTTATGCCGCCAGTGGCATCTTGTGACTGATGCGCGCAATAGAGCCAGCCCCATCCTGCACGATCTCGATGGTCACAAGCGAATTGTCTTCCGCCTCCTCTTCCGGCGACACAAACCAGCTGAACGCAAGTTTCTGTGGCCGCTGCAACACCTTGTAATAACCCCAGGCGTCGGAGCCGTCGCGGCTATCCGCAAAGTGGTATCGCCCTCCCGACACCGCATCGACATCAACCCGCGTCACCTCGGCATCCGGCTCGCGCTCCCTAAGGTGAAGCGTCATCCAGGCCTTCAAAGCCTCCGGCTTCGTCCACGCATCAAAAACCGCTTCCGGCGCAAGCGCCGCAAATCGGTGCTCAGCCCAAGCGTCTACAGTGCTCATTTGTAAAACCCCTCCCTGAACCGGATGCCATGCTCTTTCCAGACACGCATGGCGCAGAGCATGCCAGTCCATCCCTCGCAATTGCCATAGGACGCCTGCTGCCCCGCTTCATTCTCGCGCCATCCGGCCTCATGGATGGAAACCAGCGTGCGGCCGTCCTCGAGCCCCTCAAATGTCATCGTGACAGTGGTTGCATAATTGCCTGCCGGATCATCGTCGGGCGGCGCGTCCCACTGAAGGACGATCTTCTCGTCCGGCACGACCTCCACCACATGAACCGGAAACGCGCCGGGAAAATCATGAAAATCCCAGGTGACCGTCGCGCCGGTCTCCAGCCGCCCCTGCGCGCCGCCAGTGGTGAAATAGGCCGATAGCTCCTTAGGGTCCGCCACCGCCTCGAACACTTCATGCACCGGCCTGGCGATGCGCCCGCGAACCGTAAACTCATAAGCCATGGTCGTATCCTCCGTTGACCGCCAATACGCTATGTTATAGTTTTATAACATGTCAAATGACGATGAAGACGACCTCATTTTCAAGGCTCTGAGCCATCGCGTGCGGCGTCGCCTGCTGGACGTTCTGAAGGTAGAGAGCATGACCACCGGCGCACTCTGCGCGCTCTTTCCCGATCTCGATCGCTGCACCATCATGCAGCATCTTTCCGTGCTTGAAGAGGCAGGCCTCATCGTCGTCGAGCGTCGTGGCCGCGAACGCTGGAACCATCTCGACGCCCTTCCTATCCACGCCATCCACGAGCGCTGGATCGGCCCTTACGCCGCCTATGCCGCGTCCATGCTAAGCCGTCTCAACAAGGCCCTTCCCGAAGAGGTGTCTTAGCGGTCAAACTGCGCTATCAAAGGATAAATTCGCTCACGAGCCACAGATGTCCCGATACGCTATTCCCGCCGCCGGCCTGCCTTCCCAGATGACCCTTCATACGGGTCGCGCCGTTTTCACCGAGGCCTATGCCGTCATTCCGCATGGCGTCATGCGCGACATCGTCACCTCCTACCTGCCCCATTGGCGCGACACGTTGGCCTGGGTCATTGCCCGTCCACTGAGCGGCTTTGCCGAGACCTTTTCCCAATATGTCGTCGAGGTAAAACCCGGCGGCGGCAGCGATCGGCCCGAACCCAATCCAGAGGCCGAAGGCGTCCTCTTCGTTGTGTCGGGCGAGGTCTCCGTCACCATCGAGGGCCAGGGCCATACGCTCAGCGAGGGCGGCTATGCCTTCCTGCCGCCTGCCTGCAACTGGTCGCTGATCAACCCGTCGACCGAACCCGCCCGCTTCCATTGGGTGCGCAAGCGCTATGAGCGCGTCGATGGCATCGACCTGCCGGCAGCCTTCGTCATAAACGAACAGGCCGAGCCCATCCGCTGGATGCCCGGCACCAATGACCGCTGGGGCACAACCCGCTTTGTCGAGCCGACCGACCTGCGCCACGACATGCACGTCAACATCGTCACCCTCGAGCCGGGCGCCGTCATTCCCTTCGAGGAAACCCACGTCATGGAGCACGGCCTCTATGTGCTTGAAGGCAAGGCCGTCTATCGCCTCAATCGCGACTGGGTGGAAGTTGAACCGGGCGATTTCATGTGGCTGCGCGCCTTCTGCCCGCAGGCCTGTTATGCCGGTCCGGAGCGGTTCCGCTACCTGCTCTACAAGGACGTCAACCGCCACGCCAAGCTCCCGTTCTAGGCCATGACCGACCGCACGATCACCATCGAGCCCCTTACCAAAGAGGCCTTCGCCCCCTTTGGTCAGGTCATCACCCGCGAGGGCTGCAACCGCTTTCCCATCAATCTGGGTATGACCGAGCGCTGCCACGATCTGGCTTCCATCGAGCTCGGCGGCGACAATCCCCGCCCGATGATCTCGATCTTCGATGGCAAGCCCTATGCGCTGCCCCTGACGCTAAGACTCGTCGAGCGCCATCCGCTCGGCAGCCAGGCCTTCTATCCGCTCGGCCATTGCTCCTGGCTGGTCATCGTCGCTGAAGACGACAATGGCGCGCCCGTTCGCCTGCGCGCCTTCCGCCCCGAGCCCGAACAGGGCGTCAATATCGGCATGAATATCTGGCATGGCGTCCTGACACCGCTCGATGACCCCGCCAGTTTCCTCGTTATTGATCGCGGTGGCGATGGCAACAATCTCGAGGAGCACCACTTTACCATACCGTGGACTATTAAGGCTTAGAGCGATCCTTTCTCGCAACCCAAGTCCCCCTGCGCTAGTTTTTGTTGAAACCGTGAGGAGATCCACATGCGCAGGTTGATGGTGACAACTTTTGCTTTCGCGCTCACCATGATGGCCCTGCCCGCTCTGGCGCAGCACGTCACCTTCAGCGGCAATGTCGCCTATCGCGAACGCATCGCCCTGCCGGCAGGTGCCCAGCTCAACATCACGCTGGTCGAGCTACCGCACGCCACACCTGTTGCCGGCGCATCGGCGAACGTCCCTGCGACGGGTGGCGTCTCCCTCGCATTCGAGCTCAATCTCCGCCGCGCCCTGCGCGCTGACACCGCCTATGGCCTCATCGCCGAGATCACCGCGGGCCCCGGCTTTTATTTCCGCAATGCCGAGCCTGTTGTCGTCGATCCGGCCAATCCCACGAACATCGCCATTCTAGTCCGCGCCGCGCCAGCGCCCATTCCTGCTCCCAAGCCCGACATGCCCCTCCCGCCACCTGAACTCACCGACATCACCTGGACCGTCACCAGCATTGGCGGTCGTCCGGCCTCCGGCCCCCGTCCCATCACCCTCTCCATCGGCGGGGACTTGGCCGTTGGCGCCAATGGCGGTTGCAACAATTACTTCACCGATGCGCGCATCGAC
>JAAZLP010000440.1 GCA_012799265.1 Phyllobacteriaceae bacterium
CATTGCGCTGCCGACGCTGGCCTATTCCGGCCAGGTGTTCTTTAGTTCGGCCTGGCAAGCCCTGCGCCATGGCCGCACCAACATGGATGTTCCCATTTCACTGGGGGTCATCCTTGCCTTCGCACTGAGCGTCTTCGAGACGCTGACAGAGCGGCACCACGCCTATTTCGACGCCTCCGTCACCCTGCTGTTTTTCCTTCTGATCGGGCGCACGCTTGACCACATGATGCGCGAACGGGCGCGCACGGCCGTTCGGGGCCTGGCGCGGCTCGCCGCCCGGGGTGCGAATGTCCTGCGTCCGGACGGCACGCGCGAATATATGCCGGTGGGCGAGATTGCGGTGGGTGACCGCGTCGTGCTGGTGGCCGGCGACCGGGTGCCGGTTGACGGCGTTGTCGAACAGGGTAGTTCCGACGTGGACGTAGCGATGGTGTCGGGCGAGGCAATGCCACAGCTTGCCTCAGTCGGGACGCCCCTGCGCGCCGGCACGCTCAACCTCACCGGCCCATTGGAGATGCGCGCCACGGCGGTTGCCGCGAACTCGTTTCTCGCCGAAATGGTCCGCCTGATGGAAGCTGCCGAGGGTGGCCGCGCCCGCTATCGGCGAATTGCCGATCGCGCGGCCCAGCTTTATTCGCCGGTTGTCCATCTCACTGCGCTTCTGACCTTTATCGGCTGGGTGCTGCTGTCGGGCGACTGGCACCGTTCGATCAGCGTGGCGATAACCGTGCTGATCATCACCTGTCCCTGCGCCCTGGGACTTGCTGTTCCAATCGTGCAGGTGGTTGCGGCGCGTCGGCTGTTCGAACGCTCCATCCTTACCAAGGACGGCACTGGCCTCGAGCGCATTGCCACCATTGACACCGTAGTGCTGGACAAGACGGGTACCGTGACCGTGGGCAGGCCGATCCTGCTCAATGCCCTCGATATCGCGCGCCCGGCCATGGCCATTGCCGCAGCCCTGGCGGCCAGTTCGCGCCATCCGCTGTCGGTGGCCCTGGTGGAAGCTGCCGATCAACCCGACGCGGTGGTGCTTGATAGCGTCGCCGAGAGGGCTGGCCTGGGAGTCGAGGGTTGGATAGGGCAGGATCTTTATCGCCTCGGCCGCGCCGACTGGGCCCTTAATGAGCCAGGAGCTGCGCGAGGCACTGTTCTGTCACAAAACGGCGAAATGCTTGCCGCCTTCCGCTTCGAGGATCAATTGCGGGCAGACGTCAAGACCACCGTCGCGTCACTGCAGGCTGACGGACTCAAGGTGATGCTGGTGTCGGGAGACGAAGCGGCAGTAGTCGCCCGCGTAGCTGCTGAAATTGGAGTGGATGATGCGTTCGGCGACGTGCTGCCCGCCGGCAAGCTTGAGTTAATCGCGTCGTTGCGCGCCAAGGGACACAGCGTGCTGATGGTGGGCGATGGGCTTAACGATGCGCCTGCCCTCGCCGGCGCCGACGTGTCCATGGCGCCGTCGGGCGCTGCCGATGTCGGACGCAACGCTGCCGATTTCGTGTTCCTGAAGGATAGCCTTTCCGCCGTGTCCCACACTCGTTCCGTCGCCATCGATGCCGGGCGCCTGATCCGGCAGAATCTGGGCTTCTCGGTGATCTACAATGGCATCGCCGTGCCTATTGCCATCCTCGGCTATGCAACTCCCCTGGTCGCGGCGGCCGCCATGTCGCTGTCCTCGGTGATCGTGGTTGGAAATGCGCTGCGCCTCAGGGCTCCGCACCCGTCACGGACGACCCAGGCGGCGCCTGCATTGGGTGCCGCGCCATGAACGTGCTGGTCGTGCTGATCCCGGTCGCGTTCGGCCTTGGCCTGCTGGGCCTGGGCGCCTTTCTGTGGTCGCTGCGCTCTGGGCAATATGACGACCTGCAGGGCGCCGCCGAGCGCATTCTGGACGACGACGATCCCTAGAACAGCCTAGCCAAAATTTGCCCCAACCTAGCAGGATGCGACAAGTTCGACTATTTGACCTGCAACATCCACCACGGCTATCCGATTAGAAGAGGGCAATGGGATCGAAGTCCGGCCCCGTAAATTCGGAGATCCAAAATGAAGACCCTCAAGGTACTTGCCGCCGCCGCCCTCCTGACCATGGTTCCAGTTCCCGCAATGGCCGCCAATTTCGATGTGCAGATGCTCAACAAAGGAGAAGCAGGCACCATGGTCTTCGAGCCTGCGCTCATCCAGGTGCAGCCGGGCGACAGTTGTCCATACCAGACGTGTCCCCGGACCTCGAGTTAGGGACAGCGCCAGCGGCTCCCCACTGGTGAGAGCGAACAGCACCTCTCCGGCTTTCAGGGTGTCCAGGGCTGCCACAACGCGCCTGGTCACGGCCGAGGGGGCAAGCCTGTGCAGTTAAGATGCCCAGCTGGCTGTGGCCAGGTAACCGGAGCGGCGGGATCGACCGGCATGGTCGTGTCACCGGCTGCCCCAATCGCCGTTTTCAAGTTGTCGAGGGTCGCTGGCAAAGCCCTGCCGGGCCAGTACCTGCAGGAGGGGATTGGGGCGAAAGGACGCCAGCAGGCGGAGCGACGGACCGGGGGCGAGATCGCCCACGGCTGCCATGATGGTCCCCAGCGGCTCTCCACCTGCGCGTAGGATTGGCCGAACATCAAGTTCGATTGGCTTCATGATTTCCTCCTGAAGCAGACTCCCATGGCCCGTCCTCCGCCGCAGCTCTTTGCCCGAGCGCAACCTGGTCGCGCCCTAGCTTAGCCCCCCAAGGAGGCCCGGCACTTCGCCGTCAGCGATCAGAGCCAGCCGCTGCCGGTCCTTGAGTAACAGTTTCTGGCGCCCACCCACCACCAGTCCGGCATGTTCCCAGGCGGTCAGGATGCGCGATACCGTATGGAGGGTCGTGCCTGTCATTTCGGCGATGTCCTGCTTGGACACTGGAAAGTCGATGCGGATGCCGCCGGCCTCCTCCCGACCCGACTGCTCTCCCAGCCGCAATACAGCATGGGCCACCCGGCGCTCGACCTCCTCTGTGGCCAGTTCGGCATCCGGGTCTGGGCCTCCTGCAGGCGAGTCCCCATGATAGCTGCCCATGAAATCAGACCATTTCCCCATTGGCCAGTACAGGACCACGCGATCGCTCACGGCGGTCGCAGTTCCAGGACAATCAGTGCCCTGCAGGGCCTTGGCGATGCCGAAAAGTTCGCCCGGATTGACGATGCGCACGATGATCTGCTGCCCCTCCGCCGGCACCTGCGTGACGCGCAGGCGGCCCTCGAGAAGAACGAAGAAATTAGCCGCTTCATCGCCCTGCTCGATTACGTTTGTTCCGGCACCGAAGGACCTCCGGACGGCGGCGCGATGGACGTCATCGAAATCAATCTCTGCCAGGTGGGCGAAAATGGGCAGACTACGTATCTTTGCTTTGTCGACTATTGCTGGTTTGGGCTCCATGCCGGCCCATAATTATGTCGCCCGCACCTGGACCGCAACCAACACCGTCCCCCTGCAACTCCGTTTCAGGCTATCAGAGCCCGTTCGAGCGCCACCCGCCGGCGCCGCGCCGTCACGAAGCCGCGTATCAGGTAGGCCACGGCTTCGGGGTCCAGACTTCTTCCGCTGTCACTCCACTCCCCAAAAGTCACCGCAATTCCTCCGCTTGTCCGAGGTCCCCCTGATCCTGCCGCTGCATATCGCGCAGGAGTTTCTCCATGTTGGCAACAATCGCGGGCGCCGGCGAACCACATACAAGGCTCCATTGGACTAAGCTTCTTTGCATCGCCGGTACGACGGTCTTCTCCAACCTGCGCAGGGAATTGGGATCGGCGGGATAGGGCAAGGAGTCGACCACCATCCCCAGCGCGAGAGAAATCGCCAATTGCTCCCCATGGCAAATTGCCAACTCGTTGGTTGCGTACATCCCTTCTTGCATGCTGCTCCCCAATCCTATTGTGGGAGCGTACTCGCAAAAGGGCGCAGCGGAGTTGACGAAGATCAAATAGATGGCTGTGCGCCGTTTGCGAAAGAGGGAGCTCAGAGTTGATTTCCAGATCTACTTGCAACACGATCCCGCTCGCCATGGCGCAAGCAGCGGAGGTAGGACATGTTCAGAACGTCTCAAGGATCACTTCGCCCGGTGGCTATGCTGGCACTGGTTTCCGGGGTGGCAGTGATAGTCCCCAGTATTATCGCCCTCTTTGCCGCGCTTCTCGCTGTAGCGTCCGCAATCCTATGACATGAAGAATAGACCCCGTTGACGAATGCCACCGGTGATGGTCCAACGTTCTTATCAATGCCCACCCTTTGCCCCTAGGCTGCTGGTCACAAGGATGGCCGACCCGGCGGCGGCTGAGGAAATGTCAGCTCTTAGGTTGCCGTGCCCAAGCACTGTAGGTCCGGAATGGAGAAATGACTGTCTGAAACGCGCCTCTCTCCGATTTCAAGGCACTATTAAGTGGCCTCGAATACACGTCATGAACGTTCGCGCCCAAAGCGCCTCAATACCGGCTGTGGGAAATTTGATGCAATGTCCATGCTGTCGAGGAGTGTAGGCGATTGGATCGATGCACCTATTGTTGGACTCATCATGTGTCCCGTAGCGTCCTAAGGCGGCTGGCGTGACATTGATTTCGCGGTCTCATTTTGACACTCGCCGGCTCCCAGAGCGCGCCAGAATTAGACAGTGGAGCGACGCCGCGACACCGGTTTGGGACATCCTTTCCGTAGAAGACGAAGCTTTTTGTGCCGTGGTTGATTTGTACAATGGAGGCGATCTGGTCTTTGGTACGGTGGGCAGCTCAGCACAGTCGACCGCGAGAGAAATGGCCCGTATCGCCGAGGATGGCATCGATTACTATGCGTTTCAGTTCTACACGTCAGGCCAGCGTCGGGCGACAGCGCCCGGCAGAGACGTGATCCTGCGTAAAGGCGATCTACTCACTGTTGACATGACGCAGCCGATCGCCACTGCGTCGACACGCTATAGCAGCATTGATTTGGGCATACCCCGGCGCCTCTTGGCGCCCTTGCTCGCTGCGCCAGATGCTCACGGCGGCCGCCGTCATGAGGCAACCCACCCGCTGACCGGGCTGGTGCGGGCCCACCTCGAAGCGCTTTATCGAGCGGCGCCCCACATGACGATCGCGCAGATGGAATCTGTGCAGGGAGCGACTATTGCGCTTGCTGCTGCTGCTCTCAACGGACTGGTAACTGAAGATCAGGCTGAACAAGTCAGGACAGCTACGCTGCTCGCTGTCAAAAGGTATATCGAGGACTGGCTGCACGACCTGACCTTGTCGAGCGTGGTGGTAGCCCGAAGGTTCTCGATCTCGCGCGCGACTCTCTATCGCATCATGGAGCCGGTGGGCGGCTTTGCTTCCTACCTGCGCCTTCGTCGCTTACACCGGGTTCGGGGCGAGCTGGCCAGCTTAAACCAGCGCCACCTTAGCGTCGGTGAGATTGCAGAAACATGGGGCTTTGCCAGCCACTCCGCCTTCACCAAGTCATTCCGTCAGTGCTTTGGCGTGTCGCCCCGAGCTTACCGCACGTTGGTCGAGGAAGCACGGGTTGGCGAGACTAACATGGATGAAGAACACGATTGGAGCCGTTGGCTCGCCGCCATGAAGTAGCGGCGCCGCAACCGTTGCATTCTTTCAAATCATATGTGAGACGCCAGGAATAATATTTCCGCTGATTATGAGATTATTGAGCAACCTCGACGGTTTCAGACGTTTTTTCTTGACCTGACGTGCCGTAGGATAATTCTGGGGTTAGCCAGTTGCGGCCGACGACATCACCGAGCTCTTTGACAACCACGGCGGCTATCAGCGTCGCGGCTGCGCATTGCCTCTGTGACTTTTTCTATTGAGGCCCAGAATGAATAAACCAATCGTCCACACAGCCGTGCTTGCCGTGGCGCTGACCGCAGGACTGCCAATATCGGCTGCCCATGCCCAGATCGATGAGCGCCTGTGGGGCCTCTCGATGATTGGTGCCGACAAGGCATGGGAGCTCGGGTATCGCGGAAACGGCGTCATCATTGGCGTGATGGATCAATCCGCCGACCCGCTACATACGGAATATGCGAATCGCTGGTTGGGCGGGATGAATATCGACGGCACCCCCTACGTGTTGAACCCCACTCATGACCACGGCACCCATGTGACCGGCACCATTGCGGGGCGACGGGTCGGCGTCGCGCCGGGTGCCGACATCTACAACGTGAACTGGGCGATCGACGGCGTCCCCATCGACAACGTCGCCAACGGGTATCATTGGGCCGCTAGCCAGGGCGTCCGCGCCATCAACAATTCCTGGGGCATTGATCGCTCGGACGCAGAGCTGCACAAACCACGAGGCCTCACGGTCACCGAATCGGACGCCAACTATTTCCAGACCGCTTTTCCGAACATGCTCAGTTCCTTCCGCGCGCTGGCCAGTTCGGACATCGTCCAGATCTTTGCCACGGGCAATGACCGCGTCATC
>JAAZLP010000441.1 GCA_012799265.1 Phyllobacteriaceae bacterium
ACCAGCCCGGTTATGGCGCGCAGCACGCCCTTGACCAGTTGGTCGACCCCGAACAGAACGCTGGCCTGCGCGAAGCGTTTGGTCACCTCCTCGCGGGCATAGGCGATTTGCGAGCGCCCCTCGGGCATCCGTTCGCCATCGAGCAGCTTGACCAGCACAGCGATATGGCCAGCCTTGACGATATAGAGGACATATTCGCGCGCCAGGTACATTATCACGCCAACGAGGCCGAAGCCGATCACGCCGCCCCATATCGTCGTGCCCGCCTAAAAGCCGGTATCGCCGAACCCTCCGATACCCCAGCCGATGCCGGCGCCGGCGCCCGTCACCAATACATAGGCGAGAGCCGCCCCGAAATAGACGGCCATGCGCAGCAATACGAAGGGCAGTGTCTTGAGCATCAGGTCCAGAGCGCGCCCGACGGAAAAATCCCACATGGTCCAGCAACTCCAGTTTGCCGATTCGGATCTCAGCAAATCTACCCGGACGCACGGCAAGCGTCCCCCTTCGTTTACAGGGGGCAATCCCCATTGCTTTGAGCTAGGATCGACATGGCAACATTCAACTGCGGACCAGCTCTGAGTGGGGTGTGTCTGCTATTGCCCGGGGGTGCATCAGGCGATGTCGGGAGTTGGGACGGCAAAGACCATTCTCTGCGTCGAGGACGAGCATCGCCTGCGGCAGGACATCGTCGATGAACTGGCGATTGCGGGATACGACGCGCTCGGAGCCGCCGATGGTCGGGAGGCACTCACGCTGCTTGATGCACGAAGACCCGATCTGATCCTGTGCGACATCTCGATGCCGCGCCTGGACGGTTTCGGCTTTCTCGAAGCTATGCGCGACACGCGGCCCGATCTGGCGGATGTTCCCCTGGTTTTCCTCACCGCGCTAGGCGGGCGCGATCATATCATCAACGGCAGACGCGCCGGTGCAGATGATTATCTGGTCAAGCCGATCGACTTCGATCTCATGCTGGCGACCATCGAGGCCCGCCTTGGCCAGATCGAGCGGATTGGCCGGAAGGTAGAGGAGGATGTCGCGGCACTCCGGGATGCGCTTTCGGCATCCCCCTCCGGCAAGAGCGCGGGCATGGAGCGCATCCTCGATCTGCTTTCGTTTGGCGTGGTTCTGGTCTCGAGATCGCGGGTGGTGTTTGCCAACCGCGTTGCCCGCGACATCCACGAGGCTGATGGCGGACTCGTCATCGGCGAAACGGTGTTCGCCCCATCGTCACGGTTGAGCGGCGAGCTTGCCGCGATTCTCGACGCCGCATGCTCTGCCGCGAGCAAAGGCCAGGAACATCTCGCCAGCCTGTGTGTACCATCATCGGGTGAGCACGATCTGTTGCTGACGGTCTGTGCGCTCCCGCATGCGCACGATCGGGATGTCGGCACGCCGCAGGCGGTCATCTTCATATCCGATCCGTCGCACCGGCCAAAGGTCTCCGGTACGGTCCTTTCCGAACTGTTCGGATTGACCCCGACCGAAGCAGATGTCGCCTGCGCGCTGGCGCATGGACGGCGAACCGGCGAGATCGCCGCCGATCTCTCGATCTCGTCGACCACCGTGGCTTTCCATTTGGGCAATGTGTTCGAGAAGACCGGAACGCACCGTCAGGCAGACCTGATCGCGCTTATCCTTACCGGCCTGGCGTCCATAGCCAGTCCCCTGGCCGAAAAGAACGGAGAGACAAAATGAGAAAAGCCATCATTTCCAGTATAGTGCTGGCCATGTCCATTCCGGGTCTGACCAACGCACAGGAATGGCGCAGCGTTTATACCGACAACGATTTCTCCACCTGCATCACGCTTGCGGTGGACCCTGGCTACAGCGCTGAAATGGCCTGTCCCGGCTACAAGGGCTATCCGCTGCTGATCGCGGATTCCGACCTTCGGATGTTTGTTTCCTATGGGTTCGATGCCCGCAACGAGATGGCGGCCAGCCAGACGATGCCTGGCTTCAACACCATCGGTGAAAAACTCGAATGGCTGATTGCCGACGATCCCGATCTCGGGGATCGTCCGGTCGCCAGCATTTTGAGATATTATCTCGACCGATCGGAAGGGTTCATTCCCGACACCCAGGTGCTTGTCGTCACCAAGATCGAGCCGGGTAATACCTGCCACGTCGCCTATATCGACGCACTTGCCAATCCCAACGCCAACCTTCTGGCGCGCCAGGCTGCCGCCGATCTCGTGCCGGGTTGGGACTGCGCAACTATGGAAACACAATGGATCGGCAATCCTGATCCTCACACATCGAGGTAAGGCGATGCCTGAATGCCCTGGTTTTGAGGCCACAGGGATTGGAGAATAGGCAATAGCGCAACAAACGCACTATCGGCCACGCCCCCTTGCGCAAAGTATTTGATGATGGCGGGAGGCGAGAAACTTGAACTGCACGCGATGCGTGAACGGCAAATGCCCCGATATTTCCGCGTCTTGGGTTTATGAACTCCGCCAGCTCTGGTGCAAGCTGTTGTTACACCTCTATTTCCAGAGAGTTATGACAAAAGTGGTTGCGGGGGTAGGCTTCATATCTCCACAGCCAGCAAATGTCTGTCTCGGTCAAAACCTGCCCGAGGGTGACGGCCGGTGCTACTAAGGCGCAACAAGGATTGATCGGGCTACTGTCGCCCCCTCAAATCCCGCCATACCAGTCATAGCCATTGTCTTCCCAATAGCCGCCCTTACCCATCCCAAACGGTGTGAGGTCATCCACCAGCTCAATCGTGTGGAGATATTTCGGCTGCTTGTAGCCCAGTGCCCGTTCGATCCTAAGCCGTATCGGCGCCCCATTGCTCACCGGCAGAACCTGGTCGTTGAGCCCATAGGAGAGGATCGTCTGCGGGTGGTAGGCGTCCACAAGGTCCGAGCTCGTATAATAGAGAATGTCGCCCGAGACCGTCCGCTGGATATTGTCAAAGCAGTGATAGACGGCAAAGCGCGCGCCCGGCTTGACGCCCGCCTCATCGAGCAGCGGCCCCAGCCGCGTCCCGGTCCATTTGGCAATGCAGCTCCAGCCTTCGACGCAATCATGCCGCGTGATCTGCGTCTGCGCCGGCATATTGCGCAATTCGGCGAGCGAATAGCTCACTTCCCGCTCGACCATGCCCTTGATGGTTAGCCGATAGGGCTCGAAATTGGCCATGCGCAGGAAATTGTACTCGGGCGTCGTCGGCTCGGTGGAGCCGTTCGGCTTCATGCCCTGCCGGATTTCGCTTTCAGAATAAGTCCGCGCCAGCACCTGATCGCCGATCAGCGCCCGCTGCGCCTGATAGGTCAGCACATTGGCCTGTTCCATCGCCCCGCGTACCGGATTGCCGCGCTGCGCCAGAAAGTCGAACTGGTCACAGCCCGACAGCACGAGTCCCGAACCCAGCGCTGCCGAACCGGTGAGAAACCGCCGACGATTGATGATCAGCCTGCTCATGGCCGGTCTCCCTCCTGGCTCGGCGTGCCCGGGCTGGCGCGATACCAGCCGGTGATCATCGAGCGCAATTCATTGAGCGGCCCCGCCAGCAGCACCATGACAATGTGGACCACGAAGAACAGCACCAGCAGCACCATGACCCCAAAATGGATGGTCCGCGCAGTCTGCCGGCCGCCAAAAACATCCAGCAGCCAGGGCCATGCCGCATCCATACCCGGGCTCATGGTCAGCCCCGTGAGGATGATCAGCGGAAAGAGGATGAAGAACACGATGAAATAGCTGAGCTTCTGCAGCGGCCCATAGCTCCGCCCATGCCGGAGACGCAGTCGTGCATGATTGGCCACATCCCGCGGCAACGCCTTGAGATCATCCCCCTTGGGCAGGATATCGCGACGCAAATGCCCATTGATGAAACTGGCGAGGAACCAGACGAAGAGCGCGGCGACAAACACCCAGCCAAAGAAGAAGTGCACCACCCGCCCGGTGGCAAGATCGCGGAAGGAGGGGATGGTCACAGCGCCCGGAAAGCCGACAAATTGCGGTCGCTCCGCCGGCCCGCTCATCCCCAGAACGCCCGTCGTATCAAAGGTCTGCCCGAAGATGGTCGTCTGGCCGCGCGGCCCGGCTGGCGTATTGATCGCCCCGATCCGCAGCACCGCATTGTCGAATTCAAAGCCGGATTGCTGGCCGATATAGAGCGCCGGATGGGCGTTGAAGATTTGCAGGCCTGACAGAAGCAGGAAAAAGAGACAGATCGCCCAGACCCAATGGGTCAGGCGCGTCCAGATCGACTGACGATAGATCAGCGGCCCGCGCGCTTTCGGCAATCTCTCTTCCTGGCTCATCCATCCCCCCGGCTCAGCCACGGTCGCACCAGAGCTACGCTAACCCATTGGGGGATGGATCACCATCACATCGCCTTGAGCAGAACTACTCGTCCCGCGCCGCCCAGTTCATGCCGCGTCGCATGATCGTGGCCATATTGGTATTTTCGAATTCCTTGGCCTGATGGCCCAGCGTCATGTGGAACACCTTGCCCTGCCCATGCCGCCGCTTCCACACCGCGGGCATTACCACGCCGTCGATCCAGCTGGCATGCTCGCCCGAAAACGTCGTTGTCGCCAGCACCTCGTTGGAGGGGTCGACATGCATGTAATATTGCTCCGACTTGTAGGGGAACGAGGCCGGCAACCCGGCCATGATCGGATCATCGGGCTTGGTCACATCGACAGAGTAGTCGATGATATTGCCCGGATGGGCCACCCACTGGCCGCCCACCATGAACTGATACTCGACGCTTTCCCGGAACGCATCGCTCATCCCGCCATGGTGTCCGGCCAGACCCACTCCGTTCTCGACGGCCTTGGTGAGGTTCTCGACCTCCTCCTTGGCAATCTTGCTCATCGTATAGATGGGGATGATCAGCGACAGGTCATGGATTGCCGGATCGGCAAAGGCGGAAGTTTCGGTTGCCGTGCGGACTGAGAATCCGTCCTCGTGCAGCCAGCGCCGATAGATGGTTGCGCATTCCTCCGGATCGTGACCTTCCCAGCCGCCATAGACAATCAAAGCACTGCGCATAAGTACACTCCGGCCAAATCAAACGGGCCGGAGAATACAAGACTCGCGGACTAAATAAACCCCGTCTTGTATGGGAGCGCGCCCGGAACAAAATTTGACCAAACAGTCCACTTTCGCCTGTCACAAATACCTGTTTAACTCGAGGTCTTGACGCAAGTCATGACGACGAAGTGCGGTCTCGGGCGAGGCTATACCAAGTCCCCGATCCCGGTCCGTGCGGAGAATGCAAAAGCATAAGGGATACAGGGATGAAGAAGTTACTTCTGGGCGCGACAGCGCTGACTCTATGCGCCGGTTTTTCCAGCGCCGCCTATGCCGACTTCACGTTGAATATCTTGCATATCAACGACTTCCACTCGCGCTTCGACCCGATCACCGGCACCGATTCTAATTGCGATGCGGAAACCGATGCCGCTGGCGAATGTTTCGGCGGCATCGCCCGCCTCAAGACCATCATCGACGACACCCGCGCCAAGTATGAAGGCGGTAACTCCATCCTGCTGTCCGCCGGCGACAATTTCCAGGGCTCGCTCTACTACACCACCTACAAGTCCAAGGTCGTCTCAGACTTCTTCAACCAGATGGGCTTTGACGTCGTCGCCACCGGCAACCACGAATTCGACGACGGCCCCGAAGAGTTCATGCGCTTCATCGAAGCCGCCGAATTCCCCATCATCGGCGGCAATTTCGACGTTACCCGCGACCCCAACCTTGCCGGCAAGATCAAGGGCTCCATCGTCGTTGAAATCGGCGGCGAAAAGATCGGCATCATCGGTGCCACCACCGAAGACACCCCGGAAATCGCCTCCACAGCCGACATCGAATTCCACGATGTCATCCAATATGTCCGCGGCGCCTCCGAGGCGCTGGACGCTGCCGGCGTCAACAAGATCATCCTCTTGAGCCATATCGGCTACACAGTCGATCTCGAGGTCGCGGCCGCCCTGCCGCTGGTCGACGTCATCGTCGGCGGCCACAGCCACTCGCTCCTCGGCTCCATGGAAGGCGCCGTAGGCCCCTATCCAACCATGGTCACCAATCCCGACGGCATCGAAGTGCCGGTCGTCCAGGCCAATCAGTACGGCAAATATCTCGGCGACATCGCCATCACCTGGGATGACAATGGCGTTGTCACCAAGGCCGAAGGCGAGCCCTTCCTGATCGACGCCTCGGTCACCGCCAATGCCGATTTCGCTGACCAGCTCCAGACCCTGCTCGGCCCGATCGAAGAGCTGACCAGCACTGTCATCGGCACCGCCACCGACAAGATCGAAGGCGCCCGCGAAGTCTGCCGCGTGGAAGAATGCTCCATGGGCAACCTCCTCGCCGATGCCATCCTTGATCGTGTTGCCGATCAGGGCGCCACCATCGCCTTCCAGAATGGCGGCGGCATCCGTGCCTCCATCGACGCCGGTGAAATCACCATCGGTGACGTGCTGACCGTCCTGCCCTTCTCCAACACCCTCGCCACCGTCCAGATCAGCGGTGCCGACGTGATCGAGGCGCTCGAAAACGGCGTCAGCGATATCGAGAACGGCGCTGGCCGCTTCGCGCAGGTCGCCGGCCTCAAATATAGCTACACCCTCTCCGAACCTGCCGGCTCTCGCGTCAGCGACGTGCTGGTCAAGGGTGAAGGCGACAGCTGGGTGCCGATCGACGAGGAAGCCACCTACACCATCGTCACCAACAATTATGTCCGCGGTGGCGGCGACGGTTATGGCACCTTCGCCGAAGGCGACAACCCCTACGATTTCGGACCGCCGCTTGAGCAGGTCGTGGCCGAGTACATCGCCAAGCTGGGCGGCGAATACACGCCCTATACCGATGGCCGCATCACCATCCTCGAATAGTCGGTTCGCAAACTCACACAGAGAGGGCGCCTCCGGGCGCCCTTTTTCTTTGTTAAATCGGTTTCGACAAACCTTCGCCCGGATGCCGCCCAAACTCCGACATCTTTGCCCCTCAGAGCCGGTAACAGCTCCGTGAGAGCCCCCAAATCACGAAGGAATGAAGCTGTGAAGCCCTTTGCCATCGCCGCCGTTCTCGCCACGACGCTGACCCTGACCGCCTGCGGCGATGCTCCCCCACCGCCGGCCGAAACCACCACGCCGACCGTTCCGGCTGCTCCGGTCGAACCCGCGCCTGTCGAGCCGG
>JAAZLP010000442.1 GCA_012799265.1 Phyllobacteriaceae bacterium
ACTTTGTTTATGCGTTGGGCGTTACGGTCCTTGTAACGCTTGATTGTGGGGGTCTCGACCCCCGGGAGTGACTGGATGTCCAAAGAAACCACCGGCGAATCCTCGAAGAACACGCTGTATTGCTCGTTCTGCGGCAAATCACAGCACGAGGTGCGCAAACTTATTGCCGGTCCGACCGTGTTCATCTGTGATGAATGCGTCGAGCTTTGCATGGACATCATCCGCGAAGAGAACAAGACCTCGATGGTCAAGTCCTCTGAAGGCGTCCCGACGCCCGCCGAGATTTGCAAGGTCCTCGACGATTACGTGATCGGCCAGTTCCGTGCCAAGCGCGTGCTCTCGGTCGCCGTGCACAACCACTACAAGCGTCTGCACCACGCCTCCAAGAACCAGGACGTTGAACTGTCCAAGTCCAACATCCTGCTGATCGGTCCGACTGGCTCGGGTAAGACCCTTCTTGCCCAGACCATGGCGCGCATCCTCGATGTGCCGTTCACCATGGCCGACGCCACCACGCTGACCGAAGCCGGCTATGTCGGCGAGGACGTGGAAAACATCATTCTCAAGCTGCTCCAGGCCGCCGACTACAACGTCGAAAAGGCCCAGCGCGGCATCGTCTATATCGACGAAGTCGACAAGATTTCCCGCAAGTCGGACAATCCGTCGATAACCCGCGATGTATCGGGTGAGGGCGTGCAGCAGGCCCTGCTCAAGATCATGGAAGGCACCGTTGCCTCCGTGCCCCCGCAGGGTGGCCGCAAGCATCCGCAGCAGGAATTCCTGCAGGTCGATACGACGAACATCCTCTTCATCTGCGGCGGCGCCTTTGCTGGTCTCGAAAAGATCATCTCGGCACGCGGCGAAGGCTCGGGCATCGGCTTCTCGGCCACCGTCAAGGATCCGAACGAACGTCGCGTCGGTCAGATTCTCGCTGACGTCGAGCCGGAAGATCTGGTCCGTTTCGGCCTGATCCCGGAATTCATCGGTCGTCTTCCGATTCTCGCCACGCTCGAAGATCTCGACATCCCGGCGCTGATCGAAATCCTGACGGCTCCGAAGAACGCTCTGGTCCGTCAGTACCAGCGCCTCTTCAACATGGAAGAAGTTCAGCTGACCTTCCACGAAGACGCCCTCAAGGCGATCGCCGAGAAGGCCATTGAGCGCAAGACCGGCGCCCGCGGCCTGCGTTCGATCCTCGAAGGCATCCTGCTCGACACCATGTACGACCTGCCGTCTCTCGAAGGCGTCGAGGAAGTGGTGATCAGCGAGGAAGTCGTCCGCGGCAAGGACGTTCGTCCGCTCTACATCTATTCCGAACGCAAGGACGAAGCCCCGGCCACCGCCTGAGGCTCATCGGATCTGATTTAAGAGAACGCCGGGCCCAGCGCCCGGCGTTTTTGTTTTTATGCCGTTGGTTCGCTAACTGCGCCGCCCGACGTTGTTGTTTGCGGAGCCCACTGTTCCTTCACCCACCACCCCGTCCTCGGGCTAGACCCGAGGACCACTAGCAACACGGCGCGCGCTTGAAATGGCCCTCGGATCAAGTCCGAGGGCGGCACGGTGGTTGAGGCGCCTTCCGGCTCAATCCGGAGCATGGCGGCTAGTGGGTCAACTCATCGAGGGCACATTATATCTCTCCACCCCACGCGGCCGTCCTCGGGCCCGACCCGAGGGCCACCAGCAACACGGCACACGCGGACAATGGCCCTCGGATCAAGTCCGAGGGCGGGCCGGCGGTTGGGAAGGCGCGTGAACTACGAACACTAGAACTCGAAGGGGTGTCCCTCTCGAACACCCTGCCAGTGAAACAGCAGCCCTCACGTCCCCAATTTTCCTTCGCGCCCCGAGCGAAACCCGCGAATACGCAAAAACCAAGATTACACCGATTATCCCAAGGAACACGCCTGTTCCCGGCCATTTTGCATATCTCTTGTGTGAAGCGACCCCTTTGGTCACAAAAGGTCAAAGGTTGACTTGCGGCGCGGCCCGTCCACCCTATTTATTAACCGGAATCGCCCAGCATCTCCCACTGGGCATACGCAATACGGGTGCGCCACCTTTCCTCCTTTGGCGCGCCAGGAAAGGAAATGTGATGTCGGACGTTACCGCAACTGGCGAAACCAGCCGGGATCGGGTCTATCCGGTTCTTCCTCTGCGCGACATCGTCGTCTTCCCGGGAATGATCGTGCCGCTCTTTGTCGGCCGCGAAAAGTCCGTGAAGGCGCTTGAAGAAGTCATGCGGGATGACAAGCACATCCTCGTCGTGACCCAGAAAAATGCCCAGGATGACGATCCGTCTCCGGATCAGATCTATCCCTTCGGCACCATTGCTACCGTTCTGCAGCTGCTCAAGCTTCCCGACGGCACCGTCAAGGTGCTGGTCGAAGGCCTGCATCGTGCGACCGTCGACAACTACCTGCAGACGGAAGAATATTTCGAGGCTGAAGCCTCCATCGTTCCGGAACCGGAAGAAGACGCGACCGAAGTCGAGGCGCTTGCCCGCTCGGCCCAGTCCGAGTTCGAGAACTATGTAAAGCTCAACAAGAAGATTTCTGCCGAGGTCGTCGGGGCCGTTGGCCAGATCGAAGTTGCCAGCAAGCTGGCCGACACGATCGCCAGCCACCTCGTCATCAAGATTCCGGAGAAGGAAGACCTCCTGCAGACTGTCTCGGTCATCGAGCGCCTGCAGAAGATCATCGGCCTCATGGAAGGCGAGATCGGCGTGCTTCAGGTCGAAAAGCGCATCCGCTCGCGCGTCAAGCGCCAGATGGAAAAGACCCAGCGCGAGTATTACCTGAACGAGCAGATGAAGGCGATCCAGCGCGAGCTGGGCGACGGCGAGGACGGTGCCAATGAGGTTACCGAACTTGAAGAGCGTATCGCCAAGACCAAGCTCTCCAAGGAAGCCCGCGCCAAGGCCGATGCCGAGGTCAAGAAGCTCAAGTCGATGAGCCCGATGTCGGCGGAAGCCACCGTCGTGCGCAACTACCTGGATACGCTTCTGGGCCTGCCCTGGGGCAAGAAGTCCAAGGTCAAGCGCGACCTGGCTCTGGCCGAGAAGGTTCTCGACGCCGATCACTATGGTCTGGAAAAGGTCAAGGAACGCATCCTTGAATATCTGGCTGTGCAGGCGCGCACTGGCACGCTCAAGGGCCCGATCCTCTGCCTCGTCGGCCCCCCGGGCGTCGGCAAGACCTCGCTTGGCCAGTCCATTGCCAAGGCGACCGGTCGTGAATTCGTGCGTATGGCCCTTGGTGGCGTGCGCGACGAAGCCGAGATCCGCGGTCACCGTCGGACCTATATCGGCTCCATGCCGGGCAAGATCATCCAGTCGCTCAAGAAGGTGGGCAAGAACAACCCGCTCTTCCTGCTCGACGAGATCGACAAGATGGGCCAGGACTTCCGTGGCGATCCATCTTCGGCGCTGCTTGAAGTGCTCGATCCGGAACAGAACAACTCGTTCAACGATCACTACCTGGAGGTCGATTTCGACCTTTCGGACGTGATGTTCGTGACCACCTCGAACACGCTCAACATCCCCGGTCCGCTGATGGACCGTATGGAGATCATCCGCCTCTCCGGCTACACCGAAGAGGAAAAGCACGCCATTGCCAAGCAGCACCTCATTCCCGAGGCTGCCAAGGAAAATGGCGTGGCGCACGGGGAGTTCGTCCTCTCCGACGAGATGCTGATGAAGCTCATCCGCGGCTATACCCGCGAAGCTGGCGTCCGCAATCTCAAGCGCGAGATCTCCAAGCTGATGCGCAAGGCGGTCACCGAGATCGTCCGCTCCAAGGTCAAGTCGATCACCATCGACGAAGCAAAGCTCGCCGAATATCTCGGCCCGCAGATCTTCAAGCATGGCGAGATCGAAGCCGAAGCACAGGTTGGTCTGGTGACCGGTCTGGCCTGGACCTCGGTCGGCGGCGAGTTGCTGACCATCGAAGGCGTGATGACGCCGGGCAAGGGCCGCATGTCGGTCACCGGCAACATCAAGGAAGTGATGAAGGAATCGCTGACTGCCGCCCAGGCCTATGTGAAGTACCGCTGCATCGACTTCGGCATCAAGCCGCCGATGTTCGATACGCGCGATATCCACGTTCACCTGCCCGAAGG
>JAAZLP010000443.1 GCA_012799265.1 Phyllobacteriaceae bacterium
AAGAGGCTTTCGTTCTCATCTTGGAGACACCAACCGCGACTCCGGCTCGTAATTTCAAACCAATTCGCAGAGCCAACCGAATTGGGGCTTGCCACGGCTTCGCGAGGCGATCAGCCTGGAAGCGATACGCGCTCTCGTGGTGTGCGGGCAACATGTTCTCTGGGTTTTTACCCGCAACATGACCTTTCGCGTGGATGATCTGCGCACTTGGGCAAAAGACGTTGGTGAAACCGGCGCGAACCAGGCGATCTCCCAGGTCAACGTCTTCCATGTACATGAAGTAGCGCTCATCAAAACCACCAACTTGATCAAACGCATCCCACCTTAATAACAGGCACGATCCCGACAGCCAGCCAGCGGTGCGCTCGGTGTCCATATCTTCATCGTCACGGTAAGCCGCCGACCACGGATTGGATTTCCACACAGCACCCAACAAAGCGTGACCAATGCCATTCGCCAAAGTGGGTACCGCCCGAGCCGACGGATACGCCGAACCGTCCGCCTCACGGATCAACGGGCCAACCGCTCCTGCTTCAGGGTGACGTTTCGCACATTCAAGCAATTGATCAATAGAGTCTTCGTCAAAAACAACATCAGGGTTTGAGACGAGGAAGAACTCCCCATCGATCTCTCCTGCCTCCCGGCGCGCACGCAACGATCGGGCGGCAATATTAATAGCCGTTCCGTAACCTAAATTGCCGCCAGTTGAGAGGAACTCCACGTTGCTGCGTGAGGCTGCTGCCTGCTCAGGAACACCATCGACAGAGCCATTGTCTGCCATCACAACGTGGGTGTCTCGTGAAGTCGCACCAGGCAAAGAATCCAGGAACGACGCCAAGTATTTACCTGGCGAATAGGTCACTGTGATCACAGCGATGGGGGATTTCAAAGTACTCACGAAGCGAAAGCATAGTGGTTTAAGTTTGCAAGAAGTATCCGCCACTCCCGATAACCGATGAGGAAAACACCCTCATATGGCTTAGAATTGTCCAGAACCTATGGTTTTTCATAATTTCATCGGGGCTTCTCGCTTGCCGAGAGGACACCGGCACACAAGCTTTTGAGCACAGTTCAGCAGCCTAAAGTCGCCAAGGCCGCTCCAAGCAGCCAATGGCCGCGTATGAAAACCCCCCGCTCCATAAATACAGAACACATACAGAACTTGACCGACAATCTAATTACCGCGAAGGGTTAGCAGCACGTGACTGAAAAGTATCGTCCCGTCCGTGACATTAAGCCTGCTCCGGCAGCAATGCAATCAACTAAACAAGCGGGCCATCCTGTGCTCCGAAGCGTTGTAGCTTTTGTTCCAGTGCTGGTGTTGTTGGTATCGGGTTTGGGGTATCTTGCTGTCGGAAAAGTGGACGGTGTCGCTTCTGGCAACTTGAACCTTGGTGGCGGTCGCGGCATCCAGGACGGCAATGCTGCTGACGGTGCTACCGATATTTTGTTGGTGGGTTCTGATTCCCGTTCCGATGCTCAGGGCAACACGCTGACTGAGGAGGAGCTGGCGATGCTCCGCGCAGGCGACGAGGAGAACGACAACACCGATACGATCATGGTGATTCGTGTTCCTAACGATGGTTCCTCTGCCACCGCTGTGTCGATTCCTCGCGATACCTATATTCATGATGACGATTACGGCAATATGAAGATCAACGGCGTTTATGGTGCGTACAAGGATGCCCGTCGCGCTGAGCTCATGGATCAGGGTTTCACCAATGAGTCAGAGTTGGAGACCCGGGCGAAGGATGCTGGCCGAGAAGGTTTGATCGATGCTGTGTCAGATCTCACCGGCATCACCGTCGATCACTACGCCGAAGTCGGCCTTTTGGGATTCGTCCTGCTCACCGATGCTGTCGGCGGCGTCGAAGTCTGCCTCAACAACGCCGTCGATGAGCCTTTATCCGGCGCCAACTTCCCTGCAGGCCGTCAAACCCTCGGTGGCTCCGATGCGTTGTCTTATGTGCGCCAGCGCCACGATCTCCCCCGCGGCGACCTCGACCGCATCGTCCGCCAGCAGTCGTATATGGCATCGCTTGTTAATCAGGTGCTGTCTTCTGGAACACTCACCAACCCTGCAAAGCTTTCCGCACTTGCTGATGCCGTCACCCGCTCCGTCGTCATCGACGAAGGCTGGGAGATCATGAGCTTTGCCACTCAGCTGCAAAACCTCGCGGGCGGCAACGTCACTTTCGGCACCATCCCAGTGACTTCCATTGACGGCACCGGCGATTACGGCGAGTCCGTTGTCACCATCGATGTCAACCAGGTGCACGCATTCTTCCAAGAAGCACTCGGCGAAACAGAGCCAGCTCCAGAAGACGGCCCCGACGATCAATCTGCTGATCAGGCCCCTGACCTAAGCGAAGTCGAGGTTCACGTCCTCAACGCTTCCTACACCGAGGGCCTAGCCAATGGTATTGCAGCGCACCTCCAGGAAATGGGGTACACCATCTCCGAAACTGGCAACGCAGCGGAAGGCCTCTACTACGAGTCCCAGATCCTCGCCGCCGAAGCAGACAACGAAAAGGCCCTCGCGATTTCCGAAGCCCTCGGCGGCCTCCCCATCGTGGCCAACTCTTCCCTCGACGACAACACCGTCATCGTCGTATCCGCCGGCGATTACGCTGGTCCTACCGCTGAAGCCAACGCTGTCATCACCAGCAGCACCGTCGGCCAGCCGGGCGCCGATGTCGGAGCGCCCATCGAAAGCCCAGAGTTCGATGCCGGCGGCGACGGCCCGCGCTGCGTAAACTAAAAGATTTTCGCTTTTCGACGCCTCCCTCCGGCCCTTACCCGCCGGAGGGATTTTTCGTTCAAGCACAGTCGGTATCTTTTATTTACTCTGGGGGTCATGGAACTTCTTTCACATTTGCTCGCACTTGATCCTGCTTCTCCCCGATTGACTGTCTACAACGAAACCACTGGCGCACGTTTAGATTTCTCCGCGATCACGTTGGACAACTGGGCTTCCAAAGTAGGAAACATGCTGCTTGATGAGCTTGATTTGGAAGAAGGGTCAACTATCGCGATCGACCCTCCCGTCAGCTGGCAGGCTGC
>JAAZLP010000444.1 GCA_012799265.1 Phyllobacteriaceae bacterium
AAGCCGCGTCAGTTGTCCGGTGGCCAGCGCCAGCGCGTTGCCATGGGTCGCGCCATCGTGCGCGAACCGGCCGCCTTCCTCTTCGACGAACCACTCTCGAACCTCGACGCAAAGCTGCGCGTACAGATGCGCGTCGAAATCCGGAAGCTCCAGCGCCGTCTCAAGACAACGAGCCTCTACGTCACGCACGACCAACTCGAAGCCATGACCCTCGCCGACAGGCTGGTGGTGATGAATGGCGGGCTGGTCGAGCAGATCGGGACGCCGACGGAAGTTTACGACCGGCCGGAAACACTTTTCGTCGCTGGTTTCATCGGCTCGCCGCCGATGAACCTCATTCCGGTGACCTCGATCGAACAGCTAGGCCCACTGCCCACTGGCACCGACATTGTCGGCGTCCGCCCGGACTCGTTCACGCTGGACGCGCCCGCGGCGCCGCATGTCGCCATCAAGGCCATTGCAGAACTCCTCGAACCGGTCGGTGGCGAGAGCCATCTGCACGTGCGGCTCGCCGCAACGGGACAGTCCATCGTCCTTTCCATACCCGGTCGACCGGAAATCCTTGAGGGCTCTGAAATAACTGTCTATGCCCCGATCGCCAGCCTTCACCCGTTCAGCTCGCAAACCAGCCGCCGCACAGACGCGTGATAGCCGCCAAAGATAAGATCATGACCAACACCTCCCTCCCCGGCCCCGCCCGGGATGAAGTCCAAGCCCATCGCGGGGCCTCTGCCATCGCGCCCGAGAATACCATCGCGGCGTTCCGCGCAGCGGCAGATCAGGGCGCGAAATGGGTGGAACTCGACGTCGCCCTCAGCGCCGATGGCGAACTCATCGTCATCCATGACGACAGCGTCGACCGCACATCGACTGGGTCAGGCTCGCTTGGCGACCTGACGGCAGAACAGATCGGCCAGCTAGACGGCGGCAGTTGGTTTGATTCCCGCTTTGCCGGGGAACGCATCCCGACGCTGGCCGAAGTGATCAAGGCACTGGGCGAGTTCGGCCTGAACATCAATGTGGAGATCAAGCAGCACAAGCATCATCAGTCGCTCGATCAGCTTGTGAACGCTGTGCACGCTGCGATCTCCAAACGGCCTGCACATATGCAGATCATGATTTCGAGCTTTGATCCGGAATGCCTCAAGGCGATGCACAAGCTCGCGCCTGAGCTCGAACTGGCAATGCTCTGGGGCCGCGTGCCGGACAATTGGGAAGCTCTGCTAGCCGATATCCCGGCAACCAGCATCCATGCCCATTACAAGGGGCTCTGCATCGGCCTGCTCGAGCAGACTTCTGCCAAGGGTATCAAGGTCCGGGCTTGGACCAGCAATGATCCGATCGAGCTAGTCTCCTTCTGGGGAGCCGGACTCACGGGTGTCATCACAGACAACCCAAAAATCTTTCTGGGGTAAGGACGGCTATGAGCCAGGACAGGCTAACGCCAAGACAACGCGATATCATCGCGCTGATCGAGACGGAAGGCGCTCAATATATTGAGCAGCTTGCCCTGCGCTATGACCTGACCACGCAGACGATCCGCCGCGACATCAACGCCCTCTGCGATCTGGGCTTTGCGCGGCGGTTCCACGGCGGTGTGGACCTGCCGGTTGCCAATCGCAATACCTCAGTCAATGTCCGATCCGCGCTCAACCGCGCCGCCAAGCAGCGTATTGCTGCGCGCATTGCCGCCGAGATCGAGCCGGGCTCGACCGTTTTCATGGGCATTGGCAGCAGCGTCCAATATGTTGCCGCCGCCCTGCGCGAACACCATGGCCTGCGCGTGGTGACCAACAATATCGATGTTGCACTGACGCTCTGCGAAGCCCCGCATGTGGAAGTGCACATGACTGGCGGCCTGCTCCGCCATGATGACCGTGACGTGGTCGGCTCGGACGCCCTGCGCTTTTTCGAAAAGTTCTACGCCTCTTATGCGGTCATCGGCGCCGGCGCGCTCGACCCGGACAAGGGCGTTCTCGACTTCAGCTACAGCGAAGCCCAGACGACTACGACCCTTATCGAGAATTCCCGGTACCAGTTCCTCGCTGCCGATGTCAGCAAGTGGACGCGTGGGGCCTCGGTGCGCGTCGTGCCATTTAACCGCATCAGCAAATTGTACACGGATCGCCTTCCAAATGACGGCGGGGCGGCTCACAGGGCCCTTGAGGCTGCGGGGATAGAAATTGTGACATGTAGCGGGGCAGCGGCATGAGTTTTCGTGGCCCTGCGCCCCAGCCAGATCAGTTGCGCGACATTCGCTATCTCTTCACCGATATCGATGACACGTTGACCACCGGGGGCCGCCTGCTGCCGCAGACCTTTCAGGCCCTGTGGGACCTCCATGACGCGGGCATCGCCATTGTCCCCGTCACCGGCGGCTCCGCCGGCTGG
>JAAZLP010000445.1 GCA_012799265.1 Phyllobacteriaceae bacterium
GGCAACGCTCGCCGCGCGCAGAAAACTTTCCTCGCTTCTGTTCTCATAACGGCGAGACCAACCTTTGGAGACGAGTGTGCAGGCAGGAAATGCTCGCTATCGGACCGCGGATGATCTTCCGGAAACGGTGATCGTCTTTCCGCTGGAGACTGCCCTGCTTCTGCCCGGCGGGCGGATGCCGCTCAACATTTTCGAGCCGCGCTATCTGGAGATGGTCGATCATGCCCTGCGCCATGATCGGCTGATCGGCATGATCCAGCCGCGGCTCGACGGGGCGCTGCGCGAAGATGGCGAGCCCGAACTTTGCGATGTCGGCTGCCTCGGGCGGATCACTTCATTCGCCGAAACCGGCGACGGGCGATATCTGATATCGCTGCAAGGCGTCTGCCGGTTCCGTGTGTCCTCTGAGCTCCATGTAAAAACGCCATTCAGGCAGTGCCGCATTTCATCCTTCCTCACCGATCTGGATGCGGATGCCGGCGCCGCCGATGTCGACAGGCCGGCGCTCTTGAAAGCGTTCCGCGCCTATCTGAAGGCCAATGAGCTCGATGCCGATTGGGACAGCGTCAGCCGCGCGGAAAATGCGACGCTTGTGAACGCGCTGTCGATGATGGCGCCTTACGGCCCGGCTGAAAAACAGGCGCTTCTTGAGGCCCCGGACCTTAAAACCCGCGCCGAAACCCTGATTGCGATCACCGAAATCGCACTTGCCCGCAATGACGACGAATTCGGGACGAGCCTCCAATGAGTGGCGTGCCCGAGGGGAAGGGAGAGGGAGAGGGACCGGGGCAGGCCTCGGACGTGCCCGCACCTCGCTCCGCTCGCGGCGGGGTCGATCCCAAGCTTCTCGAAATGCTCGCCTGCCCGCTGACCAAGGGACGGCTGATCTGGAAGCCTGAGACCTGCGAACTTGTGTCGCCGGCAGCCCGCATCGCTTATCCGGTCCGGGATGGTGTGCCAATCATGCTGCCTTCCGAGGCGCGCAGCTTGCGCGATGACGAGCTCCAGCAGTGAGTGACGGCCTTGCATCCGGCGTGAAGGTCACGGACCGCCGCATCAAGAAGGGCAAGGCCAACCGCGAAGCAATCGTTGCCGCCGCTGCCAGTCTTTTTTGGCAAAATGGCTTTGCTTCGACATCACTGGCGGATGTCGGGTCGGATGCGGGTGTCCCCGCGGGCAACCTCTTCTACTATTTCCGGACCAAGGCAGATCTTGCCCAGGCAGTTGCAGATGTCTTCGTGATGGAAACCCACGCCATGCTGGAAGAAATCGCAGCCGAGGAAACAGATCCACGCAAGCGGCTTGTCGCATTGGTCGCGCGGCTTGCGCGCAGTCAGCGAAGCCGCGTTGCCTATGGCTGCCCGATCGCACTTTGTGTTCGCGATTTCCGGATCACCGCGCCGCAGGCAGCCGAGCGAGCGGCAGAAAGCTTCACCATCCTGATCGCTTTCATGGCGCGCGAATTGGGGCGGGCAGGCCTTCGCCCTTCACTTGCGCTGGCGCAGGCCCGCGCAGCGCTCGCCGAATGGCAGGGCGGCATGATGCTGGCGCATGCCATGAAAGACGCGACGGTTCTGGCTGAAAGTTTCAGGCGTCTCGAGCGGCTGCTGGCTTCGTAAGCGTTAGCGAGTCAGGTCCGCGACCTTGCAGTCCAGCACTGCAACCAGATCAGCCGGTCTCATGCGGATTTGCAAACCGCGCTGCCCGCCATTGAGATAGATTTCGTCGTAGAGCAGCGAAAGCTCATCAAGCGCTGTCGGCACGCGCTTGCGCTGGCCCAGCGGACTGATGCCACCGACCTTGTAGCCGGTCAGGCGCTCGGCATCGGCAGGCTTCATCATGCTGGCCGACTTGCCGCCAAGCGCAGCTGCCAGCTTCTTCATGTTCACTTCCTCATCCGAAGGCACGATGGCGCAGACCGGCTTGCCATCAAGCTCCAGCATGAGGGTCTTGAACAC
>JAAZLP010000446.1 GCA_012799265.1 Phyllobacteriaceae bacterium
ACCGGGCGTTCCTGGATCTTGTGCATGCCCAGAATACCCGACTGCGGGGCATTGAGGATCGGCGTCGACATCAGCGAGCCATAGACACCACCATTGGAGATGGTGAAGGTGCCGCCCTGCATGTCTGCCATGGAAAGCTGACCGTCGCGGGCCTTCTTGCCGAGATTGGCGATTTCCTTTTCGATCTCGGCAATCGACATCTGGTCTGCATTGCGCACGACCGGCACAACCAGACCCTTATCGGTACCGACAGCGACGCCTATATGGGCGTACTGCTTGTAGATCAGGTCGTCGCCATCGATCTCGGCGTTAACTGCCGGAATTTCCTTGAGGGCGTGCACGACGGCCTTGGTGAAGAAGCCCATGAAGCCAAGCTTGACGCCATGCTTCTTCTCAAACAGCTCCTTATAGGAGTTGCGCAGGTCCATAACCGGCTTCATGTCCACTTCGTTGAAAGTGGTGAGCATGGCAGCGGTATTCTGCGCATCCTTGAGGCGGCGTGCGATAGTCTGACGCAGACGGGTCATCTTCACGCGTTCTTCGCGCGAAGCATCATCAGCAGCGACCGGCGCACGAGCGGCCTTGGGCGCTTCTGCCTTGGGGGCAGGAGCAGTTTCAGCAGCCGGACGGACCAGCGAGGCCAGAACGTCTTCCTTGAGGACTTGGCCAGCCTTGCCCGAACCAGCGATCGCGCTGGCGTCGAGGCCCTTTTCGTTGATCAGCTTCTGAGCCGATGGTGCCGGGGCACGATCGGTGCCAGCGGCAGCCTTGACCGGTTCCGGACCGGCAGCATTGGCGGCAGGCACTTCAGCCTTGACCGGTTCCGGACCGGCAGCATTGGCGGCAGGCACTTCAGCCTTGGCCGGGGTCGGCGCAGCAGCAGGTGCGGAGGCTGCAGCAGCGGCGCCAGCCGCGATGGCACCCAGAAGGGCACCGACGTCTACGGTTTCACCCGGCTTGGCAGCGATGGCTTCGAGGACACCCGAAACCGGGGCCGGCACTTCGATGGTGACCTTGTCGGTTTCGAGTTCAACGATGGGCTCATCAGCGTTGACGACATCGCCAACCTGCTTGAACCACTGACCGATGGTGGCTTCGGTGACGCTTTCGCCCAGCGTCGGCACACGGATTTCTGTCGACATGGAAAATGTTCCTTTTTCTTTGGGCTACTTGGCAAATGCGTCGTCGAGGAAGGCCTGGAGCTGTTCGAGGTGAACGCTCATACGACCTGTTGCCGGGGAGGCAGCGGCGGCACGACCGACATAGCGGACGCGCTGACCGGTACGACCCATCTGGTCGAGAACCCATTCGACGTAGGGCTGAATGAAGGCCCATGCGCCCATATTGCGCGGTTCTTCCTGGCACCAGATGACTTCTGCATTCGGGAAGCGGCTCAGCTCGTCCAGCAGCGCCTTGGCCGGGAACGGGTAGAGCTGCTCAATACGGAGCAGATAGACATCGTCGATGCCGCGCTTTTCGCGCTCTTCGAGCAGGTCGTAATAGACCTTGCCGGTGCAGAGCACGACACGACGGATCTTCTGGTCGCCCACCAGACGAATCGTCGTCTTGGGCACACCCGGTGCTTCCGCATCGTCCCACAGCAGACGGTGGAAGACGCTATCCGGACCCAGTTCGACCAGACCAGAGACGGCGCGTTTGTGGCGCAGCAGGCTCTTGGGCGTGAACAGGATCAGCGGCTTGCGGAAGTCACGCTTCAGCTGGCGACGCAGGATGTGGAAGTAGTTGCCGGGCGTGGTGCAATTGGCAACCTGCATGTTGTCTTCAGCACACAGCTGGAGGAAGCGCTCGGGACGTGCGGAGGAGTGCTCCGGGCCCTGCCCTTCATAGCCATGCGGCAGCAGCATCACGAGGCCCGACATGCGGAACCACTTGCGTTCGCCCGATGAGATGAACTGGTCGATGACGACCTGCGCACCGTTCACGAAGTCACCGAACTGGGCTTCCCAGAGGGTCAGCGCCTTTGGTTCGGCGAGCGAGTAGCCATATTCAAAGCCCAGCACAGCCTCTTCCGAAAGCATCGAGTTGATGACTTCGTAACGGGACTGGTCGTCGCTCAGATGGTTGAGCGGCGTATAGGACTTGTTGTCGACCTTCTGGTCGTTCAGCACCGAGTGACGCTGACTGAATGTGCCGCGTTCGCAGTCCTGACCGGACAGACGCACCGGGTGACCTTCGGTGACGAGGGTACCAAAAGCGAGGGCTTCTGCCGTCGCCCAGTCGATGCCTTCGCCGCTCTCGATCGCCGCCAGGCGGTTGTCGAGGAAGCGCTTGACCGTCTTGTGGACAGCAAAGTCTGCCGGAACCTGGGTGAGCTTGGTGCCGATCTCGACGAGCTTGTCGAGTGCAACACCGGTCTGGCCTCGGCGTGGACCTTCGAGTTCCGCGGGCTTGAAATCCTTCCAGGCGCCATCGAGCCAGTCGGCCTTGTTCGGACGGTAGTTCTGACCGGCTTCAAACTCGGCTTCGAGCTGGGCCTTCCAGTTTGCCTTCTGCTGATCGATCTCCGCCTGGGTGAGCAGGCCTTCGGCGATCAGCTTTTCCGAATAGATCTCCAGAGTGGTCTTGTGAGACCGGATCTTGGAGTACATCAGCGGCTGGGTGAAGCTCGGCTCGTCGCCTTCGTTGTGACCGAAGCGACGGTAGCAGAACATGTCGATGACGACAGGCTTGCCGAACTTCTGGCGGTATTCGACGGCGACCTTGGCGGCAAAGACCACAGCTTCCGGATCGTCACCATTCACGTGGAAGACCGGCGCTTCAATCATCTTGGCCACGTCGGTCGGGTATGGCGACGAACGCGAATAGATGGGCGAGGTTGTGAAACCGATCTGGTTGTTGATCACGAAGTGGATCGAACCACCGGTGCGGTGACCCTTGAGGCCAGAGAGACCAAAGCACTCAGCAACAACGCCCTGCCCTGCAAAGGCGGCGTCGCCATGGATCAGCAGCGGCAGCACCATCGAACGGTCTGGCTTGCCTTCCTGTTCGATATTGACCAGCTGGCCGGACGGCGAAATGTGCTTGTCCTGCTTGGCGCGGGCCTTGCCGAGCACAACCGGGTCCACGATTTCGAGGTGGGACGGGTTAGCGGTCAGAGACAGGTGGACATTGTTGCCATCAAAAGCACGGTCTGCGGAAGCACCGAGGTGGTACTTCACGTCGCCCGAACCTTCGACGTCATCCGGATAGAAGGCGCCGCCCTTGAATTCGTGGAAGAGAGCGCGATGCGGCTTGCCCAGAACCTGGGTCAAGACGTTGAGACGTCCACGGTGCGCCATGCCAAGGACGATGTCCTTGATGCCCAGGGCGCCGCCGCGCTTGATGATCTGCTCAAGTGCCGGGATAGTGGCTTCACCGCCATCAAGACCGAAACGCTTGGTGCCGGTATACTTGACGTCGAGGAACTTTTCGAAGCCTTCGGCCTCGATCAGCTTGTTGAGGATCGCCTTCTTGCCTTCCGGGGTGAAGGTGATTTCCTTATCCGGACCTTCGATGCGTTCCTGGAGCCACTGCTTTTCTTCCGGATCGGAGATGTGCATGAACTCGATGCCCATCGTGCCGCAATAGGTGCGGCGGAGGATGGCGAGCATCTCGGGAATGGTGGCGAATTCCAGCCCCAGGTAGAAGTCGATGAAAATCTTGCGATTGAAGTCGGCTTCGGTGAAGCCATAGCTCTTCGGATCCAGCTCCGGGGCCGGCTCGTCAGCCTTCAGATGCAGCGGATCGAGATCGGCATGCAGGTGACCGCGCATACGATAGGCGCGGATCATCATGATGGCATGGATGGAGTCACGGGTGGCCTGAAGCACATCAGCAGCGCTCGGCGTCGGCTTGCCCTCGGCCGCGGCCTTGGCGGCGGTGGCCTTCTGGGTCTTGACGGCGATGTCGCCCCAATTGCCGTCCAGCGCGCTAACCAGCTCACCACTTTCGGCGAGCGGCCAGTCCTTGCGGCTCCAGCTTGGGCCGTCAGCGTTCAGCTGGGCGACACCATCGCTGTCGTCAAGCTTCGAGAAGAAGCTCGACCAGGTCGCGTCGACGCTGGCAGGATCGGTCTTATATCGGGAATAGAGTTGCTCGATGTAATCAGCGTTCCCCCCATAGAGGAAGGAGGTCAGCAAGAACGTGTCGTTCTTTTCCTGTCGTGTCATCGCTTTTTGTGCGAGGCGCCGCCCCGCCATCCTTTAAAAACGAACCGGCAAGCCGGCCTGAACGCGGTCCCTTTTGTCTCGATCGGATACTGACCGCTTATCCTTAGTATCCTGTTAAGTGTACGCGCCCTGAGCGGGAGCGTGGCTCAATTGTGAGTGACCTTAGTCAAGCCGTGACCAGCATCACCCTATGTAGAACGCGCGGCCGAATGACGGTCGCGCCTTCAATCTTTGGCTACAACATTACGCAACGCGCAATATTGGTAGATTTAGTCAGCAGCAAGACGCTCAACCAGATGCGTCTTGCTGCAAATTTTCAGGTCAGCCCTTGAGGACTTCCACCAGCGTGGTGCCAAGGCGTGCCGGGGATGGCGAGACCTTGATGCCAGCCGCTTCCATGGCCGCGATCTTGGATTCCGCGTCACCCTTGCCGCCCGAAACCACAGCACCGGCATGGCCCATGGTGCGGCCCTTCGGAGCGGTACGGCCAGCGATGAAGCCAGCCATCGGCTTCTTGCGGCCCTTCTTGGCTTCGTCGATCAGGAACTGAGCTGCGTCTTCTTCAGCCGCGCCACCGATTTCACCGATCATGATGATGGACTCGGTTGCTTCGTCGGCAAGGAACATCTCGAGCACGTCGATGAACTCGGTGCCCTTGACCGGGTCACCGCCGATACCGACGGCGGTGGTCTGGCCGAGGCCCTCATTGGTGGTCTGGAACACAGCTTCGTAGGTCAGCGTGCCGGAGCGCGAAACGATCCCCACCGAACCCTTGCGGAAGATCGAGCCCGGCATGATACCGATCTTGCATTCTTCCGGGGTAAGGATGCCCGGGCAGTTCGGGCCGAGGAGGCGAGACTTCGAGCGTTCCAGGCGCGCCTTCACGCGCACCATGTCCGCAACCGGGATACCCTCGGTGATGCAGGTAATGAACGGGATCTCGGCTTCGATCGCCTCGATGATCGCATCGGCAGCGCCGGCGGGCGGCACGTAGATGACCGATGCATCCGCGCCAGTGCGTTCCTTGGCTTCAGCAACCGTTGCGAAAATCGGCAGGCTTTCACCCTTCGAACCGGTCCAGGTTTCGCCGCCCTTCTTGGGGTGGATACCCCCGACCATCTGCGTGCCGTAATAGGCCAGCGCCTGTTCGGTGTGGAAGGTGCCCGTCTTGCCGGTCAGGCCCTGGACGAGGATCTTCGTGTCTTTGTTTACGAGAATAGACATGTGTTCCGGTCCTTCAAATTAGCCGTTGACCGCTGCGACGATCTTCTTCGCCGCGTCGTCCAGATCGTCTGCTGCCGTAATGGCCAGACCGGATTCGTTGAGGATCTTCTTGCCAAGCTCGACATTGGTGCCTTCGAGACGCACCACCAGCGGCACCTTCAGCCCCACTTCCTGCACAGCTGCCACGACGCCTTCAGCGATCACGTCGCACTTCATGATGCCGCCGAAGATATTGACGAGGATGCCCTCGACCTTCGGATCGGCCGTGATGATCTTGAACGCTGCCGCGACCTTTTCCTTGCCGGCACCGCCGCCAACGTCACAGAAGTTCGCCGGCTCTTTGCCGTAGAGCTTGATGATGTCCATGGTCGCCATGGCGAGGCCCGCGCCGTTCACCATGCAGCCGATATTGCCGTCCAAGGCCACGTAAGCGAGGTCCCACTTGGAGGCTTCGATTTCCTTGGCATCTTCTTCGGTTTCATCGCGCAAGGCGCGGATGTCATCGTGACGGAAGAGCGCGTTGCCGTCGAAGGAAACCTTGGCGTCGAGGACACGCAGGTGGCCATTTTCCATAACGATCAGCGGGTTGATCTCGAGCAGAGCCATGTCCTTTTCGACAAAGGCCTTGTAGAGGATCGGGAAGAGGCTCTTGGCATCTTCCGCAGCAGCGCCGGTCAGCTCGAGAGCCTTGGAGATGGCAGCCACGTCCGCATCAGTGACACCGGCTTCCGGATCGATCGCGATGGTGTGGATCTTTTCCGGCGTGTCGTGCGCCACAGCTTCGATGTCCATGCCGCCTTCAGTCGAGACGACAAAAGCGATACGGCCAACCGAACGATCAACCAGCAGCGAGCAATAGAGTTCGCGGGCGATGTCAGCGCCATCTTCGATGTAGAGACGGTTGACCTGCTTGCCAGCGTCACCGGTCTGCGCCGTCACCAGCGTGTTGCCGAGCATTTCCTTGGAGAAGGTGACAACGTCTTCGATGGTCTTGGCCAGACGAACGCCACCCTTGGCGTCCGGACCCAATTCCTTGAACTTGCCCTTGCCGCGACCGCCGGCATGGATCTGCGACTTGACGACATAGAGCGGGCCGGGCAGCGACTTCGCTGCAGCCTCGGCTTCGTCGGCCGAGAAAATGGCGACGCCAGCAGCGACGGGTGCACCATATTCCTTCAGCAGCGCTTTAGCCTGATGTTCATGGATGTTCATTGGGTTCCCCTTAGGTGGGCAGACTTGAACCGGACGATTTCTGGAGACCGGAGGGTAGAAAAGCCGCCGGCTGACCGGCGGCCCTCAAAGATTAGGCCAGCTTCGGCGCGATCTTCTTACAAGCCTCGATCAGGCCTTCCACGGCCGCCACGGACTTTTCAAATGCTTTCTGCTCGGCAGAGTTGAGGTCGATCTCGACAACTTTCTCAACACCGCCCTCACCGATAATCACCGGCACGCCAACATAGGTGCCCTTCACGCCATATTCGCCATCCAGGTAGGCGGCGGACGGCATAACGCGCTTCTTGTCCTTGAGGTAGCTTTCAGCCATGGCGATGGCCGATGCTGCCGGGGCGTAGAAGGCCGAACCGGTCTTGAGCAGACCGACGATCTCGGCGCCGCCATCACGGGTGCGCTGAACGATCTCTTCGAGCTTTTCCTTGCTCATCCAGCCCATCTTCACAACGTCGGTCAGCGGGATGCCGGCGACGGTGGAGTAACGGGTCAACGGAACCATCGTGTCGCCGTGGCCGCCGAGAACGAATGCGGTGACGTCTTCAGTGGACACGCCAAGCTCTTCAGCGATGAAGTGGATGAAGCGCGAGCTGTCGAGAACGCCAGCCATACCGATGACCTTGTTGGCCGGCAGGCCAGAGAACTTCTGCAGCGCCCAGACCATGGCGTCGAGAGGGTTGGTGATGCAGATCACGAAAGCATTCGGTGCGTACTTGGAGATGCCTGCACCAACCTGCTCCATAACCTTGAGGTTGATTTCGAGCAGGTCGTCACGGCTCATGCCCGGCTTGCGGGGTACACCGGCGGTCACGATGACAACGTCTGAGCCTTCGATGTCCTTGTATTCGGACGTACCCTTGAGCGAGACAGCCATGCCCTGCGGGGGAGCCGACTGGGAGATATCAAGCGCCTTGCCCGGGCCTACGCCTTCGACCACGTCGAACAGGACAACGTCGCCAAGTTCTTTCTGTGCTGCCAGAAGGGCGAGGGTACCGCCGATTTGTCCTGCACCGATAAGGGCAATTTTCTTGCGCGCCATATGTGTTCTTCCCAGACTGCGTTGATTTGGCGCACCTCTTATCCTTACGCGTCAAGAGGGGCAAGTGAACCCTTCGTCTAAAGCCGGGTTTCACTCTTGCCGATGAGCGAGGGGGGAGTGCCCTACGGGCATGTGATCAGGCCTCTGCAGGTGCCGTGTCACGAAGGCCTTTGGTCAGATATTCTTCTGACTGCATCTCGTTGAGACGGGACAATGTCCGCTGAAATTCAAATGCGGTTTTGTCGTCAGCGCCGAGTTGCTCAAGGGGCACCTCAAAGCTCGCCGCCAGCTTCACACCACGGTCGTAAAGAGAGTCGATCAGGAGGATGAAACGCTTGGCTGCGTCCGAGCGGGTGCGATCCATTTGTTTGACGCCATCGAGCACGACGGAATCAAAGGCATGGGCGATGCGAACAAAGTCGCGCGTGCCCAGCGGCTTTTCGCAGAGGTCGGTGAAGTTGAAGCGCGCAGCACCCATCGCAGTCAACGGGACCGGAATTTCACGGCCAATGCTTTCAACGACGCCCGGCACCCCCTGCTCTCCCCCGGTAATGCGCAGCCACATCTTGTCCATCTGCGCTTTGACCTCTGCCCCCGAGCCAAAGGCATAGACCTGCTGCCCGGCGAACTTCAGGCGTCGATAGTCTTGTTCTGAAGGCAGGGATGCGACGACAGTCTTTTCCTTGAGGAGCGCAATGAAGGGCAGGAACAGCTGACGATTGAGACCATCCTTGTAGAGCCCGTCGGGCGTGACATTGGATGTAGCCACCAGCGTCACACCACCAGCAAAGAGCTTGCCGAAGAGCCGATCGAGCAGCATCGCATTGGTGATGTCGTGGACATGGAATTCATCAAGGCAGAGGAGCCGCAGTCCCGAGCGCAGGATTGGCTTTACCACCGCCTCGACCGGGTCAGCGTCTTCATCCTTGCCGCGTGCTGCCTTGCGGAAGGCGGCGATGCCCGCGTGCACCTCGTCCATGAATTCATGGAAGTGAACCCGGCGCTTTTCCTTGAACGGGACTGCCGCGAAAAAGAGGTTCATCAGCATGGTCTTGCCGCGACCAACCTCGCCATAGAGGTAGAGCCCGCGTATCGCTTCGGCCGGCTTTTCGAAGAGGCCGAACAGTCGTTTGGGTTTTGGGGCCAGAAGGTCACGGAGGACGCGATCAAGCTCGGCGGCCGCATCGCGCTGCGCCGGATCAGCCGACAGGGCGCCCCGAGACACAAGATCCTCGTAAGCCGCGCGAACTGGAGCGTTGGAAGGATTACTGGAAGACATAGACCGATCCGGGAGCCGTCCTGAACTCTGACCCTTGGTCAGTGGGCACCCCTTGCGATGCAAAAGGCCCCCGGGTCAACCCCGCGGGCCAACTCAATGCGCAAAGAAAAAGCCGGCCCTAAGAACCGGCTCATCCTATTAGCGCGACATGGAAACGGCCTGACCGCCGCTCATGGTGCCGATGTAGCGGCCAGCGGACGGGGCCAGAAAGGCCGCGATATTGCCGTTATCATCATAGAGCTGCAGCTGGCTGCCAACCTGCTGCCAGCCGGTGACCGAAGCAATCTGCGGCAGCGTGCATCCCGGCGCCGAAGCGCGGTAGTAATTGGTGCCAGTCTTTGACGTGAGCGGCAGGTTTAGACGGCAGGTCTGGCCGGAAGCCACCACATTCCAGGCGCCTTCCGGACCGGTCGACACGCCCGAAACCATCGGCTGGCCAACATTGACGATCGAACCACCGCCGACCGGCGTACCGCCAGCGACCTGAACGCTCGAGCCCACAGCAGGGGCACCGCCCAGAACAGGCTGGCCTGAAAGGCCCGGGGCCGGCGTACCGGTCGCCCCAATCGGCGGCAGCGTATTCTGCTGAACGTTGGACTGCTGCACCGGCTGGAGCTGCTGCGGCTGGCCGACGACATTAAGGTTGGCGGTATTGGTCCGGGAGGTCGGGGAACATGCGGCGACCAGAACGGTCACGGCTGCCACGCCCACCATGGATGAAGCGATACGCTTCCAATCCTGCATCTGCTTACTCCTGCCGCAAAGGCTTAAAGCACGTTAACACTTGTGGCGGTGTATATAGAAACCACCGCCTTCGTTCAATTGCTCAACCCGCATTAGCGTGGTTTCACACCATTATGGCCGAACTAGGGGGTGGGACTTTCCATGTCCCGCAACAGATCACCCACTAGTACGGTTGCATCGGAAAGCTCTTCCTCAGGCACTTCGATGGTGAAGCCATCCGCGCCGAAGAGATTGGGAACGCCGGGTAGCCCGCCCTCTCGCAAATCCAGCGGATGAAACCCGTGGGCCCGAAGCGCGACAAGCAGGACGCGCGCTGTGGATTGGTCCTTGACCTGGGCGACGGGGGCAAAACGCATGGACTTCTCCTTCGATCAGACATCGTGCAGGACTAAAACCCCAGCGGCAAGCCAGAATGGAGAACAACTTGCTGCGAGAGCGAACGGCTTGAGTGGTGTCTGCCTTGCCATCCCGGACTTGTCGTGGTCGTCTGCACCTGCCTTATGTGATTTGGGCAGGACTTATTCGGAGCGGGCATGGGCGCCTATATTATCCGCCGCCTTTTGCTGATGATCCCGACCGTGTTCGGCATCATGGCGATCTCGTTTCTGATTACCCAATTTGCCCCTGGCGGGCCGGTGGAGCAGGCACTAGCCAATCTTTCCGGCCAGAACGCCTCGATCACCGAACGGATCACCGGCAGCGAGGGCGGCGACTTTGCCGCTCAGCCCGGTCAGGGCGGCAACGATTCCAGCTATCGCGGCAGCCAGGGCTTACCGCCGGAACTGGTGGCACGGATCGAGAAGCAGTTCGGCTTCGACAAGCCGCCGCTCGAGCGCTTCTTCACGATGATCGGCAACTATCTTCGCTTTGATTTCGGCGAGAGCTATTACCGCGACATCTCCGTCATCGATCTGATCAAGGAGAAGATGCCGGTCTCGATCTCGCTGGGCCTTTGGATGACGCTGATCGCCTATGGCGTATCGATCCCGCTGGGAATTGCGAAAGCCATGCGCGACGGCTCGCGATTTGACGTCTGGACATCGACAATCATCATCATCGGCTATGCCGTGCCCGGGTTTCTGGTGGCCATCGCGCTGATCGTTCTTTTCGCGGGCGGCTCGTTCTGGTCGATCTTCCCCCTGCGGGGCCTGACATCACCCGGCTTTGCCAATTTCCCATGGTGGCAGCAGGTTCTGGATTATTTCTGGCACTTGCTCCTGCCCATCATCGCCATGGGTCTGGGCGCCTTCGCGACAGCCACCTTGCTGACCAAGAACTCGTTTTTGGACGAGATCCGCAAGCAATATGTGGTGACAGCGCGGGCCAAGGGGCTGACCGAGCGGCAGGTGCTTTACGGGCACGTTTTCCGTAACGCGATGATGCTGATCATCGCCGGTTTCCCCGGTGCCTTTATCGGCGTCTTCTTTGGCGGGTCGTTGCTGATCGAAACGATCTTCTCGCTCGATGGCCTCGGCCTACTCGGCTTCCAATCCATCGCCAATCGCGATTACCCGGTTGTGTTCGCGACGCTCTACATCTTCTCGCTGCTGGGGCTGATTATCGGTCTCATTTCCGATCTCGCCTATATGTGGGTGGATCCGCGGCTCGATTTTGAAAGTCGGGACGTCTGATGGGTATTTCGCTTTCGCCCATCAACGAACGGCGGCTCGCCAATTTCCGCGCCAACCGGCGTGGATGGTGGAGTTTCTGGATATTCCTCGTTCTTTTCGTCATTACCATTGGCGCCGAATTCATCGCCAATGACCGGCCGATCCTTGTTTCCTACAAGGGCGAGTTGATGGTGCCGGCGCTGGTGGACTATCCCGAATCCAAATTCGGCGGGTTCTTTGCCACCACGAATTTCCGCGATCCCTTCATTGCCGACGAGATCAAGGCCAATGGCTGGATGGTCTGGCCGCCGGTGCGCTTCAACTATGGCACCGTCGACACCTATATCGCCTTCCCCGGTGCCAACCCGCCGAGTTGGATGCTCTCGCGTGAACAGATCTGCCAGCGCTATCCTCTGGGCGTCGAAGACCCCGACTGTGTGCCGGGCAATTACCATTATCTTGGCACCGATGATCGCGGCCGCGATGTGCTGGCGCGGCTCATTTATGGCTTCCGCATTTCCGTGCTCTTTGGACTGATCCTGACCGTCCTCTCATCGGTCGTCGGCGTCGTGGCCGGCGCGGTGCAAGGCTATTATGGCGGCTGGCTCGAC
>JAAZLP010000447.1 GCA_012799265.1 Phyllobacteriaceae bacterium
CCAACGGACAATCCTGCCATTCTCGTCGCGGATAGGAATGCTGCGCCCCAGGGCCCAGCGGAATTGTCCATCGCGATGCCGGATGCGGTACTCGATCTGGTAAGGCTCGCCGGTTTTCAGTGCCTCCGCCCACGCCCCCAGCGCCCGATCGCGATCGTCGGGGTGATACATCTGGCGCCATGCATGGAAATCCAGCTCGTCCAGCGCGATGCCAGTCACTTCGAACCAGCGGGCATTGTAATAGTCGCAACGGCCATCGGGTTGGGTCGACCACACCATCTGCGGCATGGAATCGGCCAAGGTGCGAAACCGGGCTTCACTTTCCGACAAGGCTTCCGCTGTCTTGTGCTGCAGTGTGACGTCGACCGCGACACCGGGAAAACGGTGGATATGCCCCTCCCGGTCAACGCGGGGCCGGCCTACGGCAACAAGCCAGCGCAGCTGCCCATCGGCGTCGAGGACACGGAACTCGCTCCTGAACTCGTCGAATGTTTCGATGGACTGCCGAAGCTGTGCCTTCAACGCCGCAACATCGTCGGGATGAACTGCAGCGAGATAGTCCCCAATCGACAGCCCAAGTCCCGCACGCTGCTTATCGACGTGGAACATCTCGGCGAACTGGTCATCGGCGGTCACCACGTCATCGACCGAGTTCCAGTCCCAAGTCCCGATCAACGATGAGCTTGAAAGGGCTAGCGAAAGCCGTTCTTCCTTCTGCGCCAGCGCCTTTTGGGCCAGCACTCGCCCCGTCGCATCGTGGATCAGGCACAGCGTGCCGAGGGACGTTCCGTCGTCGTTGACGATAGGGCTGCAATACATGTCGACCCAGAACGGCTCGGGATGTCCGTGAAGATTGAGATGGAACTCTGCTCCCTGGAGGGTCCAGGACTCGCCCCGAAGCCCCCTCTCGAGCGCGTCCCGGCTGAACTCTGCCGTCTCCGGCCAAACCTCCATCACCGGTCGGCCAAATGCCTCCGGGTGCCGCTGGTCGATAAACCGCGCATAGGCATCGTTATAGAGCAGGATCCCTTCCGGCCCCACCAACATGCCCATGGGCGTCGACGCGCCAAGCATGGTGCGCACCGCCCCGCGCAGGCTTTCCGGCCATTGCGGTATGGTCCCAAGCCGACTGGTTGACCAATCGTGGGTATTATACAGCCTGATCGTGGGATCCTGCTCAAGCCGCAGACGCGCTTCAGGCGAGGCATTGGGGAAAAGGGTCTTGGGCATGCCGTGTTCTCAATGCCTGTAAAGACAACGCAGGCGCGGAGACACAGAGTACCAGCGACGCAGATTGTTGCAACGCGTCACTGGCTTGTCGGTTCCCGCGAGACCTATTCCCCAGCAGCGCGTTGCGGCTGTGGCTGCGCCTGAATTTCCTCGGCAACGAGAAAGGCCAGTTCCAGCGACTGGCTCGCATTGAGGCGCGGATCGCAATAGGTGTTGTACCGATCCGACAGGGTGTGCTCGGTGACCGCGGAGACACCACCAACGCATTCCGTGACGTCGTCACCGGTCATCTCGATATGCACGCCACCGGCATAAGTGCCCATCTGGCGATGGACATCGAAGAAGCCACGGACCTCCGTCAGCACCCGATCAAAGGGACGGGTCTTGTAGCCGGTCGACGCCTTGATCGTGTTGCCATGCATTGGATCGCAGCACCAGACGACAGTACGGCCGGCCTTCTGCACGGTTTCGATGAGGCGCGGCAGATGTTCATGCACCTTGTCCGAGCCGAAGCGAGCAATGAGGGTAATGCGCCCCGCCTCGTCGGTCGGGTTCAGCCGATCCAGCAGACGCAGCAGGTCATCATTGGAGATGCTCGGGCCGCACTTGATGCCGATCGGGTTGTTGACGCCGGCGAAATACTCGACATGGGCGCCATCGGGATCACGGGTGCGGTCGCCGATCCACAGCATGTGACCGGAGGTGGCGAACCAGTTATTGGTGATGGAGTCCCGACGGGTAAGCGCTTCCTCGTAGCCCAGCAGCAGCGCCTCGTGGCTGGTATAGAAGCTGGTCTGCTTCAACGCCGGGGTGTTTTCCGGATTGAGACCAAGCGCCGACATGAAGGTAATCGCGTCGTCGATCTTGCGGGCAACTTCCTCGAAGCGAACGTTCCAGTTTGACCCTTTCATGAAGCCCATGGTCCATTCGTGGATGCGGGTCAGCTCGGCATAGCCGCCCATCGAGAAGGCGCGCAGCAGGTTGAGCGTCGCGGCCGACTGACGATAGGCCTGCAGCATGCGGTCCGGATCGGGCACGCGGGCGGCTTCATTGAATTCGATCGCATTGATGATGTCGCCGCGATAGCTCGGCAGCTCAACGCCGTCGATCACTTCCGTGTCGGCCGAACGCGGCTTGGCAAATTGACCGGCAACGCGCCCAACCTTGACCACCGGCTTGGACGAGCCATGGGTCAGGACGACAGCCATCTGCAGGAACACGCGGAAGAAATCGCGGATGTGATCCGCCCCGTGCTCTGCGAAACTCTCGGCGCAGTCGCCACCCTGCAGCAGAAAGGCCTCGCCACGGGCAACAGCCCCAAGACGCGCCTTGAGTTCGCGGGCCTCGCCGGCAAAGACCAGCGGCGGGAAGGTCGCCAGCTGGCGCTCTGCTTCTGCCAATGCAGCAGGATCGGGATAGGCAGGAACCTGCTTGATCGGCTTGCTGCGCCAGGAGCTCGGGGTCCAGGTGGTCATGTTCAGTCTCGCTCGGGGCCAATTATGAGGCGCGGTCTACCAAGCCCGCGCCCCTATGCCAAGGGCGTAGGGTCAGACCTTCTTGCAATCGCGATAAGAATAACTCGGTGCCTTGAAGGTTACGAGCTCTTCCGCCGCGCTCGGGTGAAGAGCAATGGCGCGGTCGAAATCGGCCTTGGTGGCGTTCATACCCATCGCTACTGCAACCAGCTGGATCATTTCTGCAGCGCTCGGTCCAAGAATGTGAACGCCCAGCACCCTGCCCCCATTTTTCTCAGTGATGAGTTTCAGGACCATGCGCTCTGTGCGAGTCGAGAGCGTGTTCTGCATCGGACGGAAGCGGGCCACATAGACGTCGATATCGCCATGTGTTGCCGCTTCTTCCTCGGTCAGGCCAATCACGCCGATCTCAGGTTCGGAGAACACCGCTGTCGGGATCAGGGAGTGATCGACCACCTGCGGATTGTTGTTGAAGACAGTCTCGGCAAAGTACCAGCCTTCGCGGATGGCCACGGGCGTTAGCTGGGCGCGGCCAGTCACGTCACCCACCGCATAGACGGAGGGGACGGAAGTCTGGGAATACTTGTCGACCGGGATGGCCCCATTGCCAGCAAGTTCGACACCAGCGGTCTCGAGACCCAGGCCATCCGTATTGGGGCGCCGTCCAGTGGCGAACATCACGGCGCCATAGGGTGCACTCACACCGTCGCTGAAGGTCACCATGACATCGTCGCCCGGCTTCGCAAGCGAGGCGATGGTGGTCTGGTAGATGACCCGAACGCCGCGTTCGGTCAGTCCCGCCTCAAGACCACGCTTCATGTCCTCGTCAAAGCCGCGCAGAATGCAATTGCCGCGATAGACGATGGTGGTGTCGACGCCCAGGCCCGCAAAGATTGTCGCGAACTCGACCGCGATGTATCCACCGCCCTCGATGAGGATCGATTTCGGGAGTGAGGGAAGGTCGAAGGCCACGTTGGACGTAATTCCAAACTCGGCGCCCGGAATATCGGGAATAGAGGGCCGCGCCCCGGTCGCTACCAGCAGGTACTTTGAGGTGAGCTCGCGATCGCCCTGGACGAGGCGCACGGAGTTAGGGCCCGTGATCACGGCACGGTCGCGAATGATTTCGACGCCAGGCTTTTCGAGGTTGCTCGTATAGGCGTGTTCGAGGCGGGTGATTTCCTTTTCCTTGGCTGCCACCAGCGTGGGCCAGTCAAAGCGCGCCTCGACATTCCAGCCGAAGCTCTCGGCAATGTCGAACTGATCGGAAAAGCGGCTCGCATAGACATAGAGTTTCTTGGGGACGCAACCTCGAATGACGCAGGTGCCTCCGACCCGGAACTCCTCGACCACGGCCACCTTCGCACCATAGGTCGCCGCCATCCGCGCGGCGCGTACACCGCCCGAACCAGCACCAATCACCACTAGATCATAGTCGAAACTCATCACACCGCCCCGTTCGCGCTTCCATCGCCATATGCCGATGATATGGCGTCGCGCTTCGCATAAAAAAGACCCCGCACAAGGCGGGGTCAATGAACGTTCTGATCAAGGATCAGATTTCAACGCCGGACTTGCGCAGCTCCGCGCGGACCTTGGCAAAGAATTCGGTGCGTAGATTGTTGGTATAGACCTGCAGGACGCGGCTGACATCCGTGTTCAGTTCGGCATTGGACCCGGCCAGCTTCTGACCAGTGGGCGACTCATAGAAGGCTACGATCTGCTGGAGTTCTTCAACCGTGAAGCGGATTGCATAGACCCGAGCGAACTGATCCAGCAGCTCACCCTTGCGGCCATTATATTCCTTGATGACTTCGCCGATGGCGTTGTTCGTCTGGTCCATAATTTCCGGGTTCTGGGTCACGATCTGGCGCATGGCCTGAATGCCGACTTCGACCACAGTCGTTTCGAAGATCGCACCGCGATCGGTCAGATCGATATATTTGCGGGCCAGCGCAAGGTGCTCGGGAGCCACTTCCTGCGCAACGACCGGGGTGGCCATAGCGAGAACGCCCGCTGCCATCGCTGCAAACATTGCGGTCTTTGCACCGCGCATCATCTTACCCATGGTCCACATATGTCTGTTGTCCCCGATCAGCCCGGTTATTTGCGTTGCAACGTCTTTACGCCATTTGGCGTCGCCACATAAGCCTTGCTGCACATATTGAGGAATAGGCCGTGCTGGACTACCCCCGGAATATTCAGCAGGTCATTTGATAGCGCTTCTGGCTGTGAAATGCGGCCAAAAAATGCGTCGAGAATGAAGTGTCCACCGTCGGTGACAAACGCCTCGCCCTTGTCCTCGCCACGCAGTTTGAGACCACCCTCGGCGCCGTGAGCCTTGATGACTTCTACAACGGCGCGTGTCGTGGCGCCCAGGCCAAAGCGATTGACCTCGATGGGTAGAGGGAACTTGCCCAGCGGATCGACGCACTTGGAATCGTCGGCGATGACGATCATTACGTCAGACGCTGCCGCGACGATCTTTTCGCGGAGCAGAGCACCGCCGCCACCCTTGATGAGGTTGAGATCGGCATCGATCTCGTCTGCGCCGTCAACAGTCAGGTCGAGACGGTCAAGCGTTTCCAGGTCCGACAGGGTAATGCCGAGCGAGATCGCCTGTGCTGCCGTCGCCTCCGAAGTCGGTACGCAGATAACATTGAGCCCCTGCGCCACCCTCTGCCCCAGGAGGTCTACAAAATGACGGGCGGTCGAGCCGGTGCCCAAGCCCAGTCGCATACCTTCGCGCACTTCTGTGAGCGCCATTGCGGCAGCCTCGCGCTTGAGGTCCTCACTCATAGATACAGGTCTCCACTAATTCTGCGCGGGTTTCGCAGGGCGGCACAACCAGTGTCAAGCCAACCAAATGCGCATAATCACGAATTGGTGATCAACAAGTGTAACCTCGCAGCAACACAATATGGCGAGGATGGGGCAGTTATGGCGAAATCGCGGCCCTAATATCTTTTCGGGCCAAAACAATGCACGTAAATACCACAAATGGTCGCGGCACCACGAATCGGCGCCTGCGCAATGGTAGAGGCCTACAAAGATGAACGTATTCAAGGTTGCCTTGGCGGCCCTCGTGTCCATCGCACTTGCGGTGAGCACTGTCGCCCCGACGACGGCGGCGGTTTGGTATAACCCGGACACCAACAAGTTTGAAGAGCGCGCGGCAACCGCGCGTGGCGGCAGCCCGATCAAGAAGCAGGTGGTCGACTACCAGACCAACTACAAGCCCGGCACCATCGTTGTTGAGACCGGTGAGCGTCGCCTCTACCTCGTCCTCGAAGGCGGCAAGGCCATGAAGTATGGCATCGGCGTCGGCCGCGATGGCTTCACCTTCAGAGGAACGCATCGCATCACCCGCAAGGCGGAGTGGCCGAGCTGGACACCGCCTGCCGCCATGCGCAAGCGCGTTCCTGATCTTCCGGCCTTCATGCCCGGCGGACCGGACAATCCGATGGGCGCCCGCGCCCTTTATATCGGCTCAACGCTCTACCGCGTGCATGGCACATCCGAGCCCTGGTCAATTGGACAGGCAGTGTCCTCGGGCTGCATCCGTCTCACGAATGATGACGTGATCGACCTCTATGACCGCGTACAGGTCGGCGCCATGATCGTGGTCAACCACTGATCGAAGTTTACAGAATTCGAAGAGGCCGCCGCGAGGCGGCCTTTTTGTTTGCCCGCCTTGCATTGCCGCATTCGAGGATTAGATTGTCGCCATGTCTTCGCTCGCCCTCCCCGACAATCCGCTGATCGACCGCTATGGCCGACGCATCTCCTATTTGCGGATTTCGGTGACCGACCGCTGCGATTTCCGCTGCGTCTACTGCATGTCCGAAGACATGGCCTTCCTGCCCAAGAAAGACATCCTCAGCTTCGAGGAAGTTGAAGCCATTGCAGGTGCCTTCATCGCCCGCGGGACCACCAAAGTCCGCCTGACCGGCGGCGAGCCACTGGTGCGTCGAGACATCATGGACCTCGTACGCAGTCTAGGCGCAAGGATCGGGCATGGGCTCGAAGAACTGACGATCACGACGAATGGCAGCCAGCTTGCCAGGCATGCCGAAGGCCTTGCGGTTGCGGGTGTTCGCCGGATCAATGTGTCGCTCGATACGCTAGACCCCGAACGCTTCCGCGAGATCACCAGGCGCGGCCGCCTTGAGGATGTTTTGACCGGCATTGAAGCCGCCCAGTCGGCCGGGCTCGAGATCAAGATCAATATGGTCGCCATGCGGGGCATCAACGACGAGGAGATCGAGCCCATGATGGCTTGGGCGCATGGGCGCCATATGGGTCTGACGTTGATCGAGGGCATGCCGCTGGGAGAAGTGGGCCTTGATCGCGTCGACACCTATCTGCCGCTACGCGAACTGCACGAGCGCCTGTCGCGTCGCTATTCTTTCACCAAGCTGGACAAGCGAACCGGCGGCCCCGCCCGCTATGTGCACGTCGCGGAAACCGGTGGCACGCTGGGCTTCATCACCCCGATGAGCCACAATTTCTGCGAAAGCTGCAACCGCGTCCGCCTCACGGCGACCGGCCAGCTCTTCCTATGTCTTGGCCAGGACGATCAGCTCAGCCTTCGCGACGCCTATCGCGCAGGCGGCTTGCCTGCACTCAACGCTGCGCTTGATCAGGCGATGCTGATCAAGCCCAAGGGGCACGATTTCATTCTCGATCGCACGCGCCCCGAACCTGCCGTCACCCGCCACATGAGCGTAACGGGCGGCTAGTCGCCTACTTGTCGTCGTCCACCACGATGGCAAAATCGAGCGGCAGGGCGGTCGTGTACTTGATCTGCCCCATGGCGAAGGCAGAGCTGACATCGGTCAGATTTATCTTGCTGATCAGCCGCTTGTAGAACGAGTCATAGGCCTGAATGTCGGGCACGACCACACGCATCAGATAGTCGACCTCACCGCTCATGCGGTAGAATTCGACCACTTCGGGGAACTCGTCGATGACCCCGGAGAACTTCCGCATCCAGCCGTCATTGTGCTCGTTGGTTTTCACCGAGACAAAGACCGTGACGCCAACATTGACCTTTACAGGGTCAAGCACGGCGACGCGGCGCTGAATGACCCCGTCTTCTTCCATCTTCTGGATACGCCGCCAGCAGGGGGTCGTCGAGAGGCCCACCTTGCGACCGATTTCGGCGACCGGCATGGTCGCATCCTTCTGCAACAGCGACAGAATTTTACGATCAATCTTGTCCAGTGCCATCAGGCCCCCCACGAAATCAGATTTTACCGAAGGCTATCCCAATCGCCCCCGACGCAGAGATCAATGCCATAATCCACCGTTTGACGCAATAAAATTGCGCGAAGGTTTTGGCGACCATTGCTCAGGCCTTGTTAACCAGCTGGGCATGGCTGCCATTCCCCATTGCACCCCGATTGCAGGACTTTGCCACACACTCGCCCTGTGGAATTTCACCCACCGTTAACCACACGACCCCTAAAGTCCAGTCTCGTACGAAACGGGCGCGTTTTATGTCCGTGTGTTTGAGTAACGAGTAACAGTTCAATGCAGTCCCTGACGGCCAGCGATGCCGATGTCCGCGCTATATCGCGAGACGGCAAGCGTTCTGCGCAGAAGACAGTGCTCGAAGCACGCCAGCGCCTGACCTCCAGTTCGGGGACGCGGGCTGATTTCGATTTCGAGCTGATGAATGACTACGCCAATGCACGCGTGAACGCTGCATTGCCCATGGCTGCCCTTTTCGGAATTCTCGCCATTGTAGCCAGCTTCTGGGTGCCGCTGACCATTAGCGCGCTCTGGGCCGGTGTCGTTATTGCCAGCCTGCTGATCGTTGTCGCCACAGCGCAGCGCTTTAAATCCAGCGACCCCCTGAAATTCAACGCCGCGGTGTGGAAGACCCGCTTCATCGCCGCCGAGGCTATCGGCGGGACGGCTCTGTCGCTGCTTGCCCTCTTCACGCTCGTCGCCAATAGCTCGGACCTGACGCCTGTCATGTTCGCCATGGCCCTCGTCGCTGTCGCCAGCAATTCGGTCGCGACCCACACCCTGCCGCCCGCCACGCTGACGAGCACCATGCCTGTCACCATTGCGGTCTCTATGTCGCTGATCGCTGTCGGCGGCACGCTCAACTACATGCTGGCCGCCGTTACCATCTGCGGCGAGATTTTCTTCGTCTTCCTCGCCCGCCAGCTCCATGGCTCGCTGCTCGAAACCATCAGCCACCAGTCGGAAAAAGACACGCTGATCTATGAGCTCGAAGAGGCACGGACCATGTCCGACGAGGCCCGCCGCCACGCGGAGCAGGCCAATATTGCCAAGTCGCAGTTCCTTGCCACGATGAGCCATGAACTGCGCACGCCGCTCAACGCGATCATCGGCTTTTCCGAGGTGCTGAAGGCCGAGCTCCTGGGGCCACATCAGGTGCCGCAATACAAGGAATATGCCGGCGACATCCACGGCAGCGGCCAGCACCTGCTCAACCTCATCAACGAATTGCTCGACCTCAGCCGCATTGAGGCGGGCAAGTATGAGCTCAACGAGGAAGTGATTTCGCTTGTCGACATCGCTGCCGACTGCAAGCGGATGATGGAGCTGCGCGCAAAGGCCAAGGGCATCGAGCTGGTTTTCAGCTATGGCGACAACCTGCCAAAGCTCTGGGGTGACGAGCGCGCCGTGCGCCAGGTTGTGCTCAACCTCCTGTCCAACGCCATCAAGTTCACGCCCCAGCATGGCAAGGTCACTCTTGTCGTCCAGCGTTCGGGCGATGGCGGGCAACTGATTTCGGTCAAGGACAATGGCCCGGGCATTCCCGAAAGCGAGATCCAGACCGTGCTTTCCTCCTTCGGTCAGGGATCGCTGGCTCAGAAGACCGCCGAACAGGGCGCCGGCCTTGGCCTGCCCATCGTGCAGAAGATCATGGACCTGCATCAGGGCCGTTTCGATCTCTTCTCGAAACTCCGTTTCGGTACCGAGGTGATCGCCACCTTCCCCCGCGCCCGCGTGATGGATGCACTGGCACCGGTGTTCGAACACCGCGAACGGCTCGAAATCTATTCGGAAGCCGGCTAGTTCCGGCTCAATTTTGCCTTGATTGGCGGGAGGATAG
>JAAZLP010000448.1 GCA_012799265.1 Phyllobacteriaceae bacterium
GGGCGAAGAGTAAGCGCCGGGAACGTTTCCTACAAGCCTCTCTGTGATGGCCGAAAGGCTAATCCGTTATTTAAACCGTAATGGGAATCGTCTCACACTGTGGTTGTGGGCTCGCTTGGAGCGCCAAAACGCTCTGGGCATTCTTAGTCGCGGGTTTGCGGGCAATTTCCGCATCCCTTCTAGTGTGGAGGCGCGTTACGCATGTTCACCCTCATCAATGCCGACGCTGACGACGACGACGCCGAAATCACCGATCCCCAGGAAATCGCTGAACTGTTTGCGGCCATCGCTGCAGTAGCGATCGAAGCCATTGGCGTGGGACAGGCCAAGGCCCTGTTCGAAGCCGTTGTCGAGCAGGAGGGACGCGACCCCAATTGAACACCGCAAGACCTCACCCAAATCGGTGCTGACCGAACCAGTCCCGGCTAAACAGGCTTGACGGAACGCGACGAGAACATCGATTGCGTTTCGTCTATTCAGGCCGGGGCAAGACATGAGTGATGCCAGCATAGAAACGTCGATCCGGCCGGACATCCTGCCTCTGGGCGATGCTGCGCTGCTCGTCCGTTTTGGTGCCGTTCTTGATGATGCGGCAAATCAGGCTGCGCTCGCCCTGGCGCAACGGTTGCGCGACGACCCCATAGCGGGTGTCGTGGAAGTGGTGCCGAGCCTCATTTCGGTCCTCCTGCGCTATGACCCGCGTGCCGCCGATTTTCCGCGGCTGGCGGGCGAAGTCCGCCTGCGGCTCGGCGGCGTGCGCACAGCTGCGGTTCCGCGCGAACATGTCATAAAGGCGCGCTTTGGCGACGAGGCGGGGCCTGACCTCGTTGAGGTGGCAGCGCTCCTCCAACTTGATCCGCAGGGGTTTGTTGATGCGCATTGCGCAATCCCATTGCGTGTCCTGACAACCGGCTTTGCTCCCGGCTATGTCTATTGCGGCTTTCACCGGGAAAGTCTGGTCCTGCCCAGACGCCGCGAGGTGCGGCGCGAAGTTCCGATCGGCAGCATTCTTTTTGCTGCCGGGCAGACCGCGATCACCGCGACCGAAGTGCCAACCGGCTGGCATGTTATCGGGCGCACCGAATTTCGCAATTTTGACCCCAGATTCTGGCCGCCCACGACAATGATGGCTGGCGATACGGTGAGTTTCGAGGTGGACGCATGAGCGCGCGGCTTCGCATCGAGCGGGCAGGGCCGCTCACCACCATCCAGGACAGGGGCCGCGCCGGGCTCCTCGTTCATGGCATCAGTGCTTCCGGGCCGATGGACGAGGATAGTTATCGACGAGCCGGGCTCCTGGCCGGCGCGCGCGCTGACGGCGCGATTGAAGTCACTCAGGCGGGACTCGATTTGATTGTTGTCGAAGGCAGCACCCAGGTCGGCTGGGAAGGCGGCAGCTTTTCCGTCGCGATCAATTCTGAACCCAAGACATGGCCGGGCAGCGCGTTGCTGAATTCTGGCGACCGTCTGACGATAAAGCCCGGGCCGCTGGGCAATTACGGTTATCTCCGCTTTGGCGGCGCGTTGGACCTTCCCCAATCCATGGGCAGCCTCGCGACCAGTACTCGCGCGCGTCTGGGCGGCGTCGAGGGACGAAGCCTGCGGGCAGGGGATGAACTGGTTCTTGTCGGGGAAGGTGTTGCGCCCGTCGTTCCGCTGGCGTCGGGAGCCGGAACCGGACCCATTCGCTTTGTCTGGGGTATTCATGCCGAGCAGTTCTCGCGCGATCTGCGCGAGCGCTTCGTCCATGGATCATTCCGTGTCACCGCGGCTATGGATCGGATGGGGGTAAGGTTGGCCGATCTGGACAATGCCTTTGCCGGCGCCAGCATCCTTTCTCTGGTTTCTGACCCGATCCTGCCGGGAGACATCCAGATCCTCGGCGATGGGACGCCCATCGTCCTCATGCGCGATCATCAGCCGACGGGAGGCTATCCGCGCATCGGGACGGTTATTTCCGCCGATCTTGATCGTTTTGCGCAAATGCGACCGGGTACGGAGGTTGCGTTCTCCCCGGTGACGGTGGAGCATGCGCATCGCTTGTTGCGGAGCAAGGCAAAATGACCAGCATCGATCTCAACGCCGATCTCGGCGAGGGCATGGGCACGGATGATGACCTCCTGGAGATCGTCTCCAGTGCGTCGATCGCCTGCGGTGGCCATGCGGGCGATGCACCGACCATCCGTCATATCCTCAAGCTCTGCAAAGCGCGCGGCGTGCGCGCGGGTGCGCATCCCGGCTACGTCGACAAGAAACGCTTCGGTCGCTTCCGGGTGGTCATGCCGCTTGAGCAATTGCTGGGACAAATCCGCGATCAGATGTTTCTCATCCGGCACATTGCCGACGAAGTCGGCACGCCGCTTGAATATGTAAAACTCCATGGAGCTCTCGCCAATCAGACGGCAGAGGAACTGGCCTTCGCCGTAGGCATTTTCGCCAGTATCCATGCCATGGACGCGAAAATGGCCGTGCTGGCGCTGGACAACAGCCAGCAGGTGCGGGCCGCCAAGGCGGTTGGGCTTCCGTTGATACGGGAGGCCTATGCCGACCGGGCCTATACGGCAGAGGGGCTCCTGGTTGCGCGCAGCGAGGAGGGATCGGTGATCCACGATCCCGAGGCGGTCATCGAGCGCTGCCTGCGGCTGGCGCAAGATGGCGAGATCGTCGCCATTGATGGCACAGTGCTCAAATCGGCAGCGCGCTCGATCTGCCTCCATGGCGATACGCCCGGGGCTGTTGATCTGGCACGGGAAATTCGCCAGGCGCTGGAGGGGGAAGGGATCACGATCGCGGCGGCCGAGCCAGAAATCGAGACCGAGATAGAAGTATAGGCCTTACCCTGGGACCTTCAGATGGGGAGAGGGTGAAATCGGCATCATGCCTTTAATCTGAAAGACCCAGGGTAGCTGTTCCGGCCATTTCGGGCCGAACTTGTTCGCCGCCACCCGAGATGCCGGATGGCGGCTTATTCGTCAGATCGCCAGATATTCGTGGCGCAGCTCTGCGTTATCGAGCACTTCCTTGGCCGTGCCCGAGAAGACCACTTCGCCGGTATCGAGGATGACGGCACGGTCAGCCAGCTTGAGCGCGGCAACGGCGTTCTGCTCGACGATGATGGTGGTGATGCCCAGAGGCTTGATCGAATGCAGGATGCGCTCGATCTCGTGCACGATAACAGGCGCCAGTCCCTCATAGGGCTCGTCCAGAAGCAGGAGCTTCAGGTCGCGGGCGAGTGCGCGGGCAATGGCGAGCATCTGCTGCTCACCGCCCGAGAGCGTGACGCCTTCCTGCTTGCGACGTTCAGCGAGGCGCGGGAAGCTCTCATAGATTTGCTCTACGTCCCAGCCATGGCCGGGGGCCACCTTGGCCAGCGCGATGTTCTCCTCGACCGTCAAGCCGGGGATGATGCGCCGGTCTTCCGGCACCAACTGGATCCCTGCACGCGCCGCTTCAAAACTCTTCATCTGGTGGATGGGCTGATCATCCAGCCAGATTTCGCCCTGGCGCATCTGCGGACTGTCGGTCCGCGCGATGGTGCGGAGCGTCGAGGACTTGCCTGCGCCGTTGCGGCCCAGAAGGGCGAGAATTTCGCCCTTGCGGATATCCAGCGATACGCCCTGAACGATGTAGCTCTCGCCGTAATAGGAGTGAACATCGCGGACGGAGAAGAAGGGCCGGCTTGTTTCGACTTCTGCTGCCGGTGTCTGGACGACGGTTTCTGATGTCATGGCAATGGCGCTCATTCGTGGCCTCCCCCACCGAGATAGGCTTCCTGCACTTTCGGGTTGCCGCGGACTTCGTCCGGGGTGCCGTCGGCGATGATGCGGCCGCCGGCCAGAACGGAGATCTTGTCGGCCAGCGAGAACACGACATGCATGTCGTGCTCGATGATGACCTTGGTCATGCCGCGGCTTTTGATCTTCTTGAGGAGCTCGATGGTGGTGTTGGTGTCGTGACGGCTCATGCCGGCGGTTGGCTCGTCCAGCAGCAACAGGCGCGGATGCTGGATCAGGCACATGGCCAGTTCCATGCGGCGCTTGTCGCCACGGCTGAGGCTGCCCGCCTGCATGTCGCGGCGGGCAAGCATGCCGACGTCCTCGAGCATGCTCTCGGCTTCTTCCCGGATGGCCGTCTCGCTATCCAGCGAGCGGAGCATGTTGAGGGTGAACTGGCCGTCGCGCTTGGCGAAGGCCGGGATCATCACATTATGCAGCACGCTGAGGTCGGAGAAGATTTCCGGCGTCTGGAACACGCGGGCGATGCCGAGCTGGTTGATCTCATGCGGCTTGCGGCCGGTGAGATTAGCGCCGTCGAACACGACCTGGCCCGATGTCGGCTCGAGCTTGCCAATGATCACATTGAGCAGGGTCGATTTGCCGGCACCATTGGGGCCGATGATGGCGTGCGTCTTGCCTTCTTCGACCGCGAGGTCGATGTCGGCCAGGGCGTGCAGGCCACCAAACCTTTTGTGCACGTCAGCGACATGGAGAACGATATTCGGAGTAGGCATTGGTCGTTCTCCTATTCTGCCGGTTGGGTCTGAGTGGCGCGGTCAGGCGTGCCGCCGCGACGGCGGTTGAAGGCGGCGCCAATGCGACGCACACCCTCCATGATGCCGCCGGGCAGGAAGATCACGATGATCACGAAGACCAGACCCAGCGTGAGGTGCCAGCCGTCGCCAACGAACTTGCTGGTGACCTTGACCACGACGTCTGCGACGCCATCGGGCAGGAAGCTCCAGAAGCGGGCCAGAATGTTGTCGTTGAGCGCCGAGAGGATGTTCTCGAAATATTTGATTACCCAGGCACCGATCACCGGGCCAACCAGCGTGCCGACACCACCGAGGATGGTCATCAGCACGATTTCGCCCGAAGCGGTCCACTGCATGCGTTCGGCACCGGCCAGCGGGTCGGTCACGGCGAGTAGCGCACCGGCAAGGCCGGCATACATGCCCGAGATGACGAAAGCCGACAGCGCATAGGGGCGCGTGTTGAAGCCGGTAAACTGCATACGCGTCTGGTTCGACTTGATCGAGCGCAGCATCATGCCAAACGGCGAGCCGGCGATGCGCTGGGCAAAGAAGAAGGCAGCAATCAGGAAGAAGGCGCAGAAGTAGAAGCCGGTGAAGCCACCAAGCTGCTGGCCCAGAAGGGTCGGCACAGGCTGACCGACAAAGGTCTGGCCGGTGACCTGATCAAGCACGCGCGGGTCGCTCAGGGTGAGCTGCAGACCGGTTTCGCCATTGGTGATCGGCGTCAGCACCGAATAGGCGAGGTTGTAGCTCATCTGGGCAAAGGCCAGCGTCAGGATCGAGAAGTAGATGCCGGAGCGGCGAAGGCACAGGAACCCGATCACGAGGGCAAAGAGGCCCGAGACGATTGCCGCGAAGATCAGGGCAGGGATCGCATCCAGCGTCAGCAGCTTGAAGGACCATACAGCGGTGTAGGAACCGACGCCAAAGAAGGCGGCGTGACCAAAGCTGAGATAACCGGTGAGGCCGAAGAGGATATTAAAGCCCACAGCCATGATTCCGTAGATCATGAAGCGCTGCAGTAGGTCCGGGTAACCGGCGCCAAAAGGCGCCAGCCACAGCGGCATGAGCAGGACAACGGCAGAGAAGCCGAGGAAGAGAGTAAGGTCTTTGCGGGACATGTAATTGGTCATGTCAGGACTCCATCACACCGCGCCGACCCATCAGACCGCGGGGACGCACGAGGAGAATGACGACGGCGACGAGGTAGATGATGATCTGGTCGATGCCGGGGATGATGGCCTTCACCTGGTTCATGGAGGCGAAGGACTGGAGGATGCCGAGCAGGAAGCCTGCGAGCACGGCGCCGGGCAGGGAACCCATGCCGCCAACCACAACCACCACGAAAGAGAGGACGAGGAAGTCCATGCCGATGTGATAGTTTGGCGGGAGGAGGGGCGTGTACATCACGCCTGCCAGACCAGCGACGACGGCGGCGAGGCCGAACATGATGGTGAAGCGGCGGTCAATATTGATGCCCAGGATGCTCACGGTTTCGCGGTCCGCCATGCCAGCGCGGACGACCATGCCGAAGGTGGTGAACTGCAGGAAGGCGAACACTGCTCCGATGACGATGCCGGCAAAGAGGAAGTAGATCAGGCGCCAGATCGGATAGGTGATGATATTGGCCTGCATGCCAAGCCAGGCCCCGATATCAGCGGCGCCACGCAGGTCGGTGGGCATGGGTTGCGGAATGGGATTGGGGCCGTAGATCGACTTGATGACTTCCTGTGCGACGATGGCGAGGCCGAAGGTCACCAGGATCTGGTCGGCGTGTGGACGCTTGTAAAAGTGCTTGATGATGCCGCGTTCCAGAGCAATGCCGATAAGCAGCATGATCGGGATGGCGATAAGGATCGAGACCGGCACCGAATAGTTCACCAGAACCCCACCGAAATCGCCCAGCCAGGCCTGAACCAGTGGTTCACGAACCTCCAGCGGCTGCCCCCAGGGCGAAAGCTGTGTCGGATCGATGGTGACTGTTTCCATGGTGAGGAACAGTCGAACGGTAACCGCGGTGAATGCCCCCAGCATGAACAGGGCGCCGTGAGCGAAGTTGACCACGCCCAGGGTGCCGAACACCAGCGTGAGGCCCAAGGCGATCAGCGCATAGGCCGCGCCCTTGTCGAGGCCGTTTAGAAATTGAAGAAAGATGACTTCGAACATGAGAAGCGTCCTAGCTTGAACCGAAAAACCCGGATGAGCGCTTGCGCATACCCTCCCCCAGTGAAGGGGGAGGGTTGATCGAGGTTAGGATCGGCGTGTCAGAGAGACCGGGGTCTCTTAGGCGCAGAGAGGCGCAGGCTCTGCCGGGCCCAGTTCGCCGCCGAAGATCGCCGGATCGTAAGTGGTCGTGTCACGACCGACTTCCTGCACGATGTTCAGAACGTCAAACTCGCTGGTCGGAGCGCTGTTACCCTGCACCACGAGCACGGACTTCATGCACTGGTGGTCTTCGGCGCGGTACAGCGTCTTGCCGTTACCCATGCCGTCGAACTCATGACCTTCAAGCGCCTTGATGACTTCAGGCGGATAGAAGGTGCCTGCGCGTTCAACAGCGTCTGCATAGAGCAGCGTCTGAACGTAGCAAGTGTGCGCAGCCTGGGACGGCGGAGCGCCATATTCAGCACCGAACGACTTGGTGAAGGCCACCGAGCCCGGATCCTGCAGGTTCCAGTGCCAGTTGGAGGTACCGATGATGCCGCGCACGGCCTCGCCTGCACCCTTGGCCATGAGTTCGGAGAACATCGGCACGATGATCTCGAAACGCTTGCCGTTGGCTTCACGGTCGCGCAGACCGAACTGGACTGCCTGTGGCAGCGAGTTCACCATGTCGAGGCCGTAGTGGTTCAGGATCAGTACGTCAGCGCCCGAGTTCAGAATTGGCGTGAGGTACTGGGAGTAGTCGGACGAGCCGAGTGGCGTGCGCACGGTAGCGACGGTTTGCCAACCGAGCCCTTCGGTCGTTGCCTAGATCGACTCTTCCTGGGTCCACCCCCAGGTGTAGTCGGAGGTCAGGTGGTAGGCGCGGCGTTCCTTGCCATATTCCTGTTCAAGCACCGGGCCGATGGCGATACCGGACTGGTAGGCGTTGAAGAAGTGGCGGAAACCGTAACGAC
>JAAZLP010000449.1 GCA_012799265.1 Phyllobacteriaceae bacterium
ACCGAAATGATGCTGCCCATCGCCATGTTCGGGTCGGACAGCCAGCCCAGCGGGCGGTCGATGACGCCCACACCCTGGAGGATGGGATTGAGGCCGCCAAAGAGCGGGTCGTAGATGCTCTTCCAGGCCAGGGCCGTGACGATCTCCTGGACGATCCAGGGCAGTAGCATGATGCCGCTCAACAGGCTCCGGAAGGGCAATCGACTGTTGAGGATCAGCGCAACGGTCATCCCGATGACGAATTTGAGGCTAAGCGACCAGAAGGTGAAAGTGATCGTGTTGCCCATGGCCTGAAGGAAGTCGCTGCTGGTCCAGAGGCGCTCGTAATTCCTGAGGCCAACATTGACCGTTTCGCCAGTCAGGAAATTGAGCGAGGTCGTGCTGATGAAGATGGCGCTGACAAAGGGCCAGAAGATCAGCAGCCCCATGATCAGCACCATGGGCAGGACGAAGAGATAGCCGACCTGCCAGTCGCTGCCGAACAGGTTTTCCAGCCGCTTTCTGGCACTTGGTTGTCGGACAGGGGGCTCCATGGTCAGGCTCATGCGATCGTCCATGCGTGGTCTCCATCACGTCGGATACCGCGACGGGGCGAGCATCCTGGCCGGAAGTCTGATTTCAGATGTGCGGGAACGGCGGTGGACGCATCGGTGCGCCCACCGCCTGCGTCTCGGCTAGAGAATGCCGCCTTCTTCAAAGATCTGGACGATCTTGTTATGCGCGTCCTTGACTGCTTCTTCGGGGGTCATGCGGCCGGCGATCACATTGCCCATGGACTGTTCCAATACGCCCTGGGCGCGGATGGCGTCGATCTGGGCGGCAGGATTGGCCGGCCACGAAGGTCCGATGAACGGGTCTTCGATATCGACCTGTTCCTTGATGATCGCATAGTTCGGATCGGCGGAGATCAGTTCTTCGGTCCACAGGTTCTCATAGGCGGGCATGAAGAGACCGCCAGCGACAGAGGACATGGGGGTAAAGTTCACCGGGTCGAGCAGGTCGAGTGCCAGCTTCTTGGCGAGTTCGACATTCGGCGCCCCCTTGGAGATGGTGAGCCAGCCGCCCACGGCGCCGCCATTGCGATGGTCGCCATTGTTGGCCATCGGCTGCGACAGGAGCACGGTGTGGGGGAAGACGGGGTTGTTGTCGCGCTTGGAGGCGGCGTAGAGCGAGAACGCGTTATGCGTGTAACCGACGCTGCCGGCGAGCCATGCTTCGTTGTTGGAAATATCGCCCCAGCTTTCGACGCCAGGCGGCAGCATGGCGGCATATTTGCCATTGCGGTCATAGGTCTCGCGGATGAACTCATAGGCAGCAACTGTTTCGGGCGAGTCGAACTCGACCTTTGTGCCGGTTTCGTCGGTAAAATGGCCACCGAAGGCATTGAGGATGGCGGAGGCCACGCCCCAGCCGTCGCCGGACTGGTTGACCGTGAGACCCCAGCCATAAAAGCCGCTATCGGGGTCGGAGATGGCAAGGGCAGCCTCGCGGCGATCACCCCAGGTAAGCAGCGTCTTGGGATCGATGCCCTTTTCCGCCAGCTTGTCGCCGCGGAAGAAGGTGCCGGTTGTATTGGCGATCAACGGCACCGCCACCCAGCGGCCGTCGATCTTGGCAATGCTCTCGGCATTGATGCCCTGCATCACATTGCCGTAGCGGCTGATGGCTTCCTCGACCACGTCATTGACGTCTTCGAGCAGTCCGAGCAGATGCATCTGCGGGATGGATACCGTGCTTGTATAGGCCAGGTCCGGCGGATTGCCGGCCCGCACAGCGGCTGACATCTTGCCCATGAAATCGCCGAACGATTCCGGATTGGTCGTCGAGATATCGAGCTCGGCGTTGTTCGCCTTGGCAAAATTGCTGACCGCCTCGCGGAAGAGGTTCTGCGCTGCCTCAAAATATTCGGTGCGGTGAATAACCGTGAGCTTGCCTGCTGCCCCTTCAGGTATGTCGAGCTCTGGCTGGGCGTCCTGGGCAAAGGTGGGCAGGCCCTGGCTGGCGGCCCACAGGCCCAGACCGGCAGCCCCACCGGTCCTCAGAATATCACGACGATTGAACTTGTTCGGCGTCATGCTTTCGTCTCCTCCTGTTGAACATGGCTGAGCGCTCGCTGACCCTGCGGGAAAGCGTGAAAGATAGTCGCGATGCGCGTCACCCTCCGAGTGAAGGAGCCTCCTCGCCCCTCCTATACTCCACCGACCAAGTGGTCTTTTGTCCCATCATTGGTAGTAGACGAGCCAGAATAAGGACTCGAATCGGCAATAAGTCATTCTTTTGTCCTGCAAAAGACTTGATGGGTCTCTTGTGTCGACTTAGCATCAACTTGGAACCTGCCGGGGAGGGCAGTGGTACTACAGGGAGGGTTATATGGGTGCGGTGACGATCCGGGATGTGCGCAAGAGCTACGGCAGCGTCGAGGTGCTGCACGGTGTTTCCATCGACATTGCTGATGGTGAATTCGTCATTCTAGTTGGACCATCAGGTTGCGGTAAGTCTACCTTGTTGCGGATGATCGCTGGCCTCGAGGACATTACCGGCGGTGAGATCGAAATCGCTGGTACTGTGGTCAACGATCTCGCGCCCAAGGATCGCG
>JAAZLP010000450.1 GCA_012799265.1 Phyllobacteriaceae bacterium
AGTCGGCGGTCAGGTGATAGGCGCGGCGGTTGGCGCCATACTGTTCGCCGAGCACGGGGCCTAGAGCGATACCGGACTGGTAGGCGTTGAAGAAGTGGCGGAAGCCGTAACGACGCTTATCCTTGCCGGTCGTGTCGTTGGAGTGGGTCAGGCCTGCCATGAAGATGATGCCGAGTTCCTGGCAGAGGCTCTGCACGGCGATGGCTTCACCCGAGGACGAACCGCCAGTGATCATGATGGCGCCGTCGCGCTCGATCATGCGGGTTGCACCGGCACGAGCCACGTCCGACTTGGTCTGGCTGTCCGAGGACACATAGCCGACCTTCTTGCCCAGAATGCCGTTGCCCTTGAGAGCAGACGGGGTCAGGACATTGAGCAGGCCGCCGTCGCCTTCACCGTTTAGGTGCTTGATGGCGAGCTGATAGGCCTTGAGCTCGTCTGCACCTTCTTCGGCATAGGCGCCGGTCAGGGGCAGGTTGAGGCCGATGGTGACGGTGTCGCCAGTCGGGTTGTTGCAGAACTCCTGCGCCCAGGCACCCTTGGTGAACATCATCGGCGCCACACCCGTGCCAATGATACCAGCCATGCCGGTCTGAATTACTTTACGGCGGGTGAGCCCGCGCTTCAAAAGTGTCATTGATCTCCTCCTTTGGCGCGGGGCGACTGATACGTAGCCAGCAGCTCACCGCATGCCTAGTTTGCGCCTCATTTGAAAACGCGGGCAATAGGTCATTGTTATTCAAGAAAAAATCTGTAAATACTTGTCATCGACTGGCCGCGAAAGTGTCAATTCATTGACAGGGTTAGGTTTGGGAGGGGTTTGGGAATGCGTGCGCCAATCGGCTTTCGGATCAGCAACAAGCGGAAATCATTGAAGATTTCTCAGGCGGCTCTGGCACGACTTGTCGGTATTTCGCCGAGCTATTTGAACCTCATCGAGAACAACAAGCGCGACATCGGTGGGGCATTATTGCAGCGCGTGGCGCATCATCTGCAGATCGAAATCGATGATCTGACGGGAGATGCCGAACATAAATTACTGTCGGACCTCGAAGAAGCTTACGCCGACCCCATGGTTGAGTCGCTGCCGTTCCAGCCTGACGAACGACGTCAGTTGGTGGCGCAATATCCGGCAAGCGCCCAGGCCATTGCGCGTCTGCACCGCGCCTATGCCGGCGCCGTGGCGAGCGCTGATGCCTATGCCGACCGGCTGCGGTCTGACCCGCTGCTCAGTCAATTATTGCATCAGATCCTCTCCGGCATCACGGCGGTGCGCTCCAGCGCGGAAATCCTCGAAGAAGTCAGCGATCTCGACGAAGTGGAGCGGCAGAAATTCATCTCCGCCATCTCACGGGAAGCACGTGTGCTGGGTGATGTGGCGCGCAGCCTGATCGGTCAGTTTGAAGTGACCAGTGAGGCGGCAAGGAGCGTATCGACCTTGCGGGAGATAGATGACCTCATCATCGAGCGGCAGAACTATTTCCCACAGCTGGAGGAGGAGGCGGTTCGCCTCAGAAGTCGTATCGAGGCGCACGGCCGTTTCGGCCTGAGCACCCTGGTCGAACTCCTTCAGCGGGACCATGGGATCAGTGTGCGCGTCGGCGGACGCCCGAGCGTGGCAGATTTCCCTGGGCAGTATCGCTACGAGTCCGATCACGCGAGCATGTGGTTTCAGGGGACGACAACCTTGGCCACGCGCCAGTTCCAGCTGGCAAGGCTCCTGGGTGAGTTGAGCTCGGCGGAATTGCTGCGCGAAACGCTCGACGGCGCCGTGCTGACCAATCCAGCCTCGCGGCGCCTGGCGGCACGGGCAATGGGGTCCTATCTCGCCGGCGCGATCATCTTTCCCTATTCCCGCTTTCTCGCCGAGGCGACGGAAGTGCGGTATGACATCGATCAGTTGCGTGAACGCTTTGGTGCCAGTTTCGAACAGGTGGCGCATCGGCTGGTCTCCCTGCGACGCCCCGGAGAAGAGGGCATTCCCTTCGGGTTCCTGCGATCTGACCCGGCCGGGCGGCTGACCAAGCACTTTCCCTTGCCCGGCCTGCTGTTGCCAAACTCGGGCCATGCCTGTCCGCTCTGGGCGATTTATGGCGCCTTCCGACAGCCGGAGACGATTCTGTGCCAGGTTGTTCGGTTCTCGGATGGGTCTCGCTATCTCTTCGTTGCGCGGACGCTTCAACACCGGCCCGGTGCCTATCGCGACCCGCCGAACACCATTTCCGTCATGCTGGCCTGTGACGTGCGCCACGCAGACCAGACAGTGTACGGCACCGGTCTCAATCTTTCCGATCAGTCGGCCGATGTGCCCGTGGGGCCAAGCTGCCGTCTGTGCCCTCGTCGCGAGTGTCCCGCAAGACAGGAAGAAATTTCCGGGCCGGGTAGTCCGTCATCTCTCACAAGACTACCCCTCATCCCGGAGCAATTTGCTCTTGGCTGAGGCAGTTAATTGCTATCTAGTACTAGTGCTTGCGGGAGGGGATCGCGAGCAGGGGGGGAGACTTGTCTGTCGACGTGCTTATCGCCGAAGACGAATTGAGTATTCTGGACTCGCTTGATTTTATCCTGCGGCGTGCGGGGTGGAATATCGAGTCCGTTACCAATGGCGAAGATGCTCTTGACCGGGTCCGTCAGACACGGCCTAGGGTAGTAGTGTTGGATGTCATGCTGCCGCGACTGAGCGGCTTTGACGTCCTCAAGCAATTGCGCGCGGATCCCGCGACGCGGACCTTGCCTATTCTGATATTGACCGCGAGGGGGCGACAGCAGGATCGGCGGATTGCCGAGGAGCTGGGCGCTGACGCCTTCGTCACCAAACCCTATTCAAACGCTGAAGTCGTGAGGGCAGTGGCGCAGCTGCTCGGTGAAGATGCAGGATCGGCGTAGGGTCGTCAGCAGCATGATGCTGCTCACCCTTATCGGCTTTCTGCTGCTCGTTCCGCCCGTCGCCCACCTTTTCAATCATGATTTCTCCATTCTGGGCGTTCCGCAGGTGGTCTTCTACCTGTTCGGCGTCTGGTTGGCGCTGATCATCGCCACCTGGGCACTGACCCGCAGGCTTGAACCTGACCCCGATATCGAGACGGGGGAGGCCGAAGAGTAATGCTGTCGGCCGATCTCGTCATTGCCACCGCCATTGCCTATGTGGGCCTGCTCTTTGTGCTGGCCTATCTGGGAGACCGCCGCGCTCGCGCCAATAAGAAGATCTGGCTCAATTCCTCGACGGTCTACACCCTGTCCATCTCGGTTTATTGCACCAGTTGGACCTTCTACGGGGCCGTTGGCAACGCGGCGCGCTCCGGCCTCGAATTCCTGACCATCTATCTCGGCCCGACACTGGTTTTCGTCGGCTGGTATTTTCTTCTCAGGCGGCTGGTCCGGATCAGCCACCTCTATCGCATCACCTCTGTTGCCGACCTCCTGTCCTCCCGCTTTGGCAAGTCCAGCCGCCTCGGCGTTCTGGTCACCTGCATCGCTGTGGTCGGCATCGCGCCCTATATCGCCCTGCAGCTCAAGGCCGTGACGTCCTCGATCCAGGCCGTGGCCGGGACGTCGGAGTTTGGCCGCGGCAGCCTTGAGGGCATCGACGACGTCGGTCTTGCCTTCGGCGTTGCGGCCGGCATGGCGCTCTTCACCATCCTTTTCGGTACGCGCCACGTCGACGCCAAGGAGCAGCATCACGGCGTCGTCGCCGCCATCGCCTTCGAGGCCGTGGTCAAGCTCGCGGCCCTCGTCGCCGTGGGGGTCTTCGTCGTCTATATCGGCGGCGGCTTTGAAGGCATTTTCAGCCGCGCCGCCGACCTCGGGATAGATTTTGCGTCCTCCACCACCTTCGATGCGCGCTGGATCACGACGCTCGTGCTCTCAATCGCAGCCATTGTCTGTCTGCCGCGCCAGTTCCAGGTGACGGTTGTCGAGAACTCCAACGAGAACCATTTGCGCGTCGCCGGCTGGGCCTTCCCGGCCTATATGCTGCTGATGAGTATCTTCATCCTGCCCATCGCCATCTATGGGCTTTCGGTGATGCCGGCCAATTCCAATCCCGACATGTTCGCCCTGACGCTCCCGCTGAACGCGGGTCAAAATGGTCTGGCGCTATTTGCCTTTATCGGTGGTTTCTCATCTGCCACATCAATGATCATCCTTGAGTCCATCGCGCTCTCGATCATGGTCTCCAATCACATCATCATGCCGCTGGTACTGCGGTTTACCCCCAGTTCGCAGGGGGACGGGCAGGGCATGAGCAAGATGCTGCTCGTGGCGCGGCGCTTCTCGATCGTGCTGATCCTCTCGCTCGGTTTTTCCTATTTCCTTTTCACCCGCGACTCCGATGCCCTTGCGCCGATTGGTCTGATCTCCTTCACCGCCATTGCCCAGTTTTTCCCTGCGCTGCTGGCGGCCATCTTCTGGCGCGACGCCTCGCTCAAGGCTGTCACCACCGCCGTAACGGTCGGCTTCATTCTCTGGGCCTGGACCTGCTTCCTGCCGTCGCTGGACTCTCTCTCGCCCGCGATTGCCGCCCTGCTGGTTGAAGGGCCATGGGGGATTTCCTGGCTGCGTCCACAGGCCATGTTCGGGCTCGAAGGCTGGGATCCGCTGGCTCACGCTGCCTTCTGGAGCCTCTCAGTCAATGTTCTGATCCTCACCTTGGGATCGCTGCTCACAACGCCATCGGCGCTGGAACGCATTCAGGCGACGGCCTTTGTGGACGTCTTCCGCCGCCGCGGCATGCCGCAGCGCAATTTCGTACGCGGCTCGGCGACGGCAAACGACCTTTTCTTCGTCGCAGAGCGCGTCCTTGGCGAAAAGCGGGCGGGTGCGCTGTTTGAATCGGCGGCTCGTGAGTCTGGCGTCGAGCCTGCGGTGCTGGACCCAACCCCTGAATTCATCGGGCGCCTGGAGCGTGAACTTGCCGGCTCGATCGGTGCCGCATCAGCCCACGTCATGCTCTCCAAGGTCGTCGCCGGCGGCGATGTCTCGCTCGAGGAAATGATGCAGATGGCCGACGAGGCCCAGCAGGTCATCGAATATACCCAGCAGCTTGAAAAGACCTCGACGGAGCTGCGTCTTACGGCGAAGAAACTGGAGGACGCCAACGCTCAGCTGCGCGAACTGGATAGCCAGAAGGACGAATTCCTCAGTCAGGTGAGCCACGAAGTGCGCACACCGATGACCTCTATCCGCTCCTTCTCGGAGATCCTGCTCGACTCGGACGATCTGGCGCCGGCCCAGCGCAGGCGCTTCGTTTCGACCATCCATCAGGAAAGTCTGCGACTGACCAAGCTTCTCGATGAGATCCTCGACCTCAGTGCGCTCGAACGGGGCGAACGCAGCTGGCAAAACGTGCCGGTGGACGCCGAAGAGGCGCTGGATCGTGCGCTTCTCGTCTGCGACGCGCTGCTGCGACAGAAGGGGATGAGTGTCGAAGTCGGCGAGCGGGCACATGTCACCATGGTCGAAGGCGACGCCGACCGGCTGTGTCAGGTCTTCATCAACATCATTTCCAATGCGGTGAAGTACAATGACGCCGACGAGCCCAGGATGTGGGTCAGTTCCACCGTGCGCGGCGGGAGCTATATCGTGGAAGTCTCGGACAACGGCCCGGGCATCTCCAAGCGGGATCGCAAGTTGATCTTCGAGAAATTCTGGCGCGGCGTGGAAGGCAGCGGTGACCAGGGCGGTGCCGGCCTGGGCCTCGCCATCAGCCGCCAGATCGTTGCGCGTATGAACGGCTCGCTGGAGCTGGTTCAGGGCGCCGCGCCGGGTGCCTGCTTCCGGATCAGGCTGCCCATCGTTGGCAAGCGAAACTAGGCCTCGCCTTCATCGGGAATGTTGAGCAGGTGCCCGCAGGCCTTGCAGTGAACCGCATCCGGTTCGTGCCGGGAGAGACCGCATTGCGGGCAGGGGAAGCTCACCTTGTTCGGGCGGAAGATCAGCTGGGCCAGCCGCACAAAGAGCGAAATGCCGATGATCATCACCACGATCGACACGAGCTTGCCGAAGGTGCCGGGTAGGGTGATGTCGCCAAAACCCGTGGTCGTCATGGTGGTGACGGTGAAGTAGAGCGCGTCGACATAGCCAGCGATACCGGCGTCCCGACCGGCAAAGGCCGTGTAGACGAAACCCGTGACGACAAAGAGGAACACCAGCAGGTTGATCACGGCCTGAACCGTGTCGCGATAGGCCGCGAGCCCCAGCTTCTTCAAGGGCCGCCATACGAAGGGCGATCGGCTCATCGTCCATAGGCGAAGGATGCGGAGGAAGCCGAGATTGAAGAAGAAGGTAGGCGCCAGCAGGGTAATCAGGATGAAGATGTCCACGATGACCGGCGCCTGGCGCACCCAGCGCTCGGGGTGGTTGGACGCGAGGCCCCTGGCAACGAGGTCCAGCGCCAGCATGGCGGCGATGGTGTAGTCGAGCCAGAGATAGGCCGACGTGTCGCGCAGCAGCGGCGTCGCGATGAAAAACGCGATGATCGCCAGATCCACCACCAAAACGGTGAGCTGAAAGCGCACCGCCTCCGGCGTCTGGCCATGATAAAGCAGGCGCAGCTTGGCACGAAGCCGCACCAGCCCATCTTGATCCTTATTCGCCGGGTCGGACGGTTCGATGCTGCTCGCCATTCGTGCTGTCTGTTTCGAGTCGACTGGCTTCAGCATCGCCGAGAACGACAAACGACGCCACGACAATCATCTTGGTCGAGTCCGGCGTCAGCGCTCTCGGTCAGCCGCCATTGCTTGAGGGCGGCGTGGTCGATGGTGGCGGTGTCGTAGATGGCGGCGTGCTTGTCGGCGGCGGTGTTGTGGTCGGCGGCGTTGTCTGTGGCGGATAGGTTTCGCTCGAGCTGCCCTCAGATGCGCTATGGATCGAGCCCGACGATTCCAGCGATGGCGGGGGGATCGGCGCGAGGCAGGCCTGCGCGCCGCTGACGCGGAACTCATTGAGGAAAGCGGACTGGATGTTGGGGAGCGGGAAATAGCGCGTCAGGTCACTCCGCTCGTCGACCCATTTGAAAAGCCCGGAAGCTCCGGCGCCAACAACACCAATGTCGCAGCGCTCCGTGAGATCGTAGCAGGTACTGCCTTCGCAGAACTGCAAGGCGCCCTCATAGAGCATGACGAGGGACTGGCCGCTGCCCACGGTGACATCGAATTTGGTGCCGCGAACAGCGATCGAGGCCGTCGGGGTGTCGATAGAGTAGGCTGATTTCGGGCTGTTGCCGGAGATGAAACGGAAGGTGCCGGCCAGGGCGTCCACCGCAAAGCGATTGGTCTGATTACCGTTGAGAAGATAGCTCTCGATGACGAGTGTGCTGCGCGGGCCGACAACGATGCGCGTCTGGTCCTGGAACAGCAATTGTACCCGTCCGCTCGGGCCAGTGACGATGCGCTCGCCCACCGAGACGTCCGAGCCAACCACCAGAACGCGTTCTGCAGACCCGGCCTGTGCCTTGGCGTCAGGATTGACCCCGACAGCGGACCCTTCCCCGGCAGCATGGGCGGGGAGGGCGGTGGCCATACAGAGTAGCGAGGCTAGAACGATATTCTTCATGAGAAGCTCATCCCCCATTGCCGCTGAACCACAGATGAACCGCGCGGCCAGGGGAGCTTAGCAAGCCATACCCGGCGCGAAAAGATGGGCGTTAAGCTGCTTGGGCCACGCCGTTTCAGGGGCCAAAGGTTGCCGCCGCGACGAGGGCAGGCTATGTGCAGCCGAATTGCGCCGCGCCTTTTTGGCAAGAGGACCTCATGAAACTCGCCTTCGTCATCCCCGCCTATAATGAAGAAGCGCTGATCGGGAAGTGCCTGGAATCGGTGCTGGCCGAGATCAAGCGCTCCGGCGTTGATGCTGACGTCATCGTGGTCAACAACGCTTCCAAGGACCGTACGGGCGAGATCGCGCGCAGCTTTGAAGGCGTCACCGTCGTTGACGAACCCAAGAAGGGTCTGGTCAATGCGCGCGACGCCGGCTTTGCCGCCAGTGCGGGCTATGAGCTCGTCGCCAATATCGACAGCGACACTGTTGTGCCGGAAGGATGGCTCGATATCGTCATGGACGAGTTCGCCAAGGACCCCAAGTTGGTCTGCCTGAGCGGCCCCTATATCTATTACGACATGGCCTGGCACAATCGCGCCATGGTTGGGTTCTTCTATGGCCTGACCAAGCTGATCTACTGGATCAACCGCTATGTACTCCGCGTTGGTTCAGTCGTGCAGGGCGGCAATTTCGTGTTCAAGCGCGAAGCCTGGGCTTCGGTTGGCGGCTATGACCGGACCATCGAATTCTTCGGCGAAGATACCGATGTCGCCGTGCGCCTCTCCAAGATCGGTCACGTTAAATGGACCTTCCGCCTCAAGATGAAGACCTCCGGCCGTCGTCTCGAAGAGGAAGGCGTCTTCAAGACCGCAGGCCAGTACACGCTGAACTTCTTTGCGGTGACCTTCCGCGGCAAGCCGGCCACCAAGGAATATAAAGACATTCGTCGCTGACGACTGCTCGCGTCTGAGTTAGGCTCTCTCTGTCGCATGGTGCGGCAGGAGTCGGCTGGTTGATGAGTTTCTCTTCGCAGCTCCCGCCCATTCCGCTGGCGCAAGCCAGCGCCACATTGCGCGCCCTCGCGCAGGCTGCAGGCCAGACTGTGGAGGCCAGGGTGCTGGCCCAGTCGGCCAATGGCACGACGCAGGTGCAGGTGGGGCGACAGACGCTGAGCCTGCAATTCCCCGAGCCCCCGCCGATTGGCGCCACCCTGACCCTGTCGCTGCAACAGGCACAGGGGCAGGTGCGGGTCACGCTGGTCTCAACCCAGCCACCCGCCAGTCCAGCCACCGCATCTCCGGCTCCGAACCCGGCCAGTTCGCCGGCCACCTCCGTACAATTGTCGCCTGCGGCCCTCTCTGGCAGCCCGCCGCCTGTCTCGCCACAGACTTCCCCGCAAGCAGCCGTTCCAGCGCAAGCGCCACCGCAGCCAGCGGCACAGGCTGCGCCTTTGGCTCCCAACCCTCCAGGAACATCGACCGCGCCAACCGTTGGTGCGTCTGCCATCCCACCAAGTAGCGGATCATCTCCCTCTGCCACCCCCGCTGCCGCCGTTCCGCGGCAAACTGGCGCCACGCCAGCACCTGGCGCAGGAACGCCCGCGAGCAGCACTGCCACGCTACCGCCCAATGCTGCTGCGCCGCCCAATGCTGCTGCACCTGTGATCGCCGCGCCCGCTGCCGCTTTGCCACGGACAAACATCCCGTACGCGGCCGCTGTACCAGCAACCGGGGTTGCGCCGACTTCAGCAACGCCAGGTGCAACCACGTCGCTGCCACCCGTGGCAGCCTCCATCGCCGGCGGGCTTGTAGGACAGCATGCGCCCCAGCCCGGGCAGGCTTCACCAGGCGCCACCAGCCCTCAACCTCCCGCCGCCGCACCCCCGGCCCAAACACAAGCCGCCGCGCTGACGCAGATGGTGCAGCAGGCGCTGCCTCGACAGGACAGCATTGTCGCGCTCACCAGCGCGCTTGCCGGCGTGGTCGGTCGGATCGCGCTGCCGCAGGAAGTTGTGAAGGCGGCGCAGCAGGTACTGGGGCGGGCCATGACGCTGGATGGTGGCAAGCTTAACGGCACGACTATCCAGAATGCGGTCAGAAATTCCGGCATTTTTCAGGAAGCCATGCTGGCAAGCGGGCAGGGCAAGGCAGGCCGGGACATGAAGTCCAGCCTTCTTGGCTTGCAGCGTCAGCTGGGGGCCTGGCTCGGCGACCAGGCGCCGGTGGACCAATTGAGCAAAGTGCCTCCGCCGCTCAAAGGCATTATCCCCCGAGCGAGACTAGCCCCTATGGCCCCGCCTGACCTTCCAGACGATCCGGAACTGGTCGGCAAGCTCCTGCTGGAGCGCACTGAGGCGGCTCTGTCGCGCATGCGGCTGCATCAGAGCGCATCGCTGCCGGAGCCCGGCGCTCAGCGCAATGAAGCCCAGTGGAGCCTCGACCTGCCGGTCAACCTCGCGGGTCAACAAACCCTCCTGCAGATGCAGATCCATCGTGATCCCGAGGGCGATGCGACCCGGCCAGAGGATCGTGGCTGGCAGGTTCGATTTGCCATCAATCTCAGCGAGGCCGACGAGGTCGGCGCCCAGATTTCGCTGCGCGGTACGGTGACGGGCG
>JAAZLP010000451.1 GCA_012799265.1 Phyllobacteriaceae bacterium
GAGCCTCTACGCCACACCCTATCTCGACGCTCTTGCCGCAAAGAACAGCGCTGGCCTCGCTGCCCTCATCAATGGCAGCAGCGACGCGGCGCTCGAAGCCGAGATCATCGCCAACTGGTACACCGGCCTCCACGACACTGCCGACGGCGAAGCCATCGTCACCTATGAGGACGCGCTGATCTGGGAAGCGCTCGACTACACCAAGCCCATGGGCTGGTGCGGCGGCGAAACGGGTTACTGGGCAGATGCCCCGGCAGGGGAGGCATAAGCCATGGCTGATATTGTTGCAGACGTCATCATCGTTGGCTCCGGCGTTGCCGGTGCGCTCATCGCCGACCAGCTCGCTGGCGCAGGCGTCTCCGTCGCCATTCTCGAAGCCGGTGAAGAGGTTGATCGCGCCGACGCCGTCGAGACCTTCCAGAATGCGCTGATCAAGACCCCGGAATCCGCCTATCCGGTCGGCCCGGATGCCGATCATCCGCTCAGCTGGGACATGGACTACTATTATCGCCAGACCGGCCCGGCCAAGTTCAAGAGCACCTATATCAAGGCTGTGGGCGGCACCACCTGGCACTGGCTGGGCACTGCCATCCGCATGTCGCCGGAAGACTTCCGCCTCCAGAGCACCCATGGTCGCGGCGTTGACTGGCCGGTGAGCTATGACGAGCTCGAAGCCTATTACGCCCGTGCAGAGGACGAGCTCGGCGTCGCCGGCGCAGCAGGCTCACCCCCGACCGCGCATCGCTCCACCGACTTCCCGATGCCGGCCATTCCGCAGACCTATCTCGACAAGGTCTTTGCCGAAAAGCTCGCCGGTACCGACTACCACGTCACCCCGACCCCGCAGGCCCGCAACTCCGTTGACCGCGACGATCGCCCCGGCTGCTGCGGCAGCGGCAGCTGCATTCCCGTCTGCCCCATCGGCGCCAAATATGACGCGTCGGTCCACGTCCAGCGCGCCGTCGACAAGGGCGCAACGCTCCATCCGGCAACCACGGCGATCAAGGTCGAGGTCGGTGCCGACGGCAAGATTTCCGGCGTCGTCTTCGCACGCCGCGATGGCTCGACCGGCACGGCCACCGGCAAGCTCTATGTCATCGCCGCCCACGCCATGGAGACCCCGCGCCTCCTTCTCGCTTCGGCGAATGAGAACGCGCCCAATGGTGTCGCCAATAGCTCCGATCAGGTCGGCCGCAATCTCATGGACCATCCCAGCCAGCTGAGCTGGGCATGGACGGCCGATCCCGTCTGGCCCTATCGCGGCCCGCTCTCGACCTCCGGCATTGAAAATCTCAGCACTGGCGATTTCCGCGCCGAGCGTGGTGCCTTCCGCATCGAGATCGGCAATGACGGCCACAACTGGCCGACCGGGGCGCCGCTGACTACGGCCAAGGAACTCATCGCCAAGGGTCTCCGCGGCGCCGAACTCGACCGCGCCCTGCGCGATCAGACCGCCCGCCACATCCGCATGGCTTCTCTCGTCGAACAGCTCCCCGATCCGGAAAACCGCATCACGCTGCACCCGAACGAAAAGGATCGCTATGGCGTGCCGCTGCCGATGATCCACTATTCGATCGATGACTATGTCCGCGACGGCCTCGCTGCCGCTGCCAAGGCGCATCAGGAAATCTTCGAAGCCCTCGGCACCACCGAAACCGTCCACGACAGCGATTTCAACGGCTCCGGCCACATCATCGGCACCTGCCGCATGGGCGATGACAAGGAAACCTCCGTCGTCGACGCCCAGCTGCGCAGCCACGACCACGCCAACCTCTTCATCGCCGGCTCCTCGGTCTTCCCGACCTCGGCCACGGCCAACCCGACGCTAACCATCGCCGCGCTGAGCCTGAGGGCAGCAGAAACGATGCTGGCGGAGCTGGGGAAGTAGGCCGCCACCTAACCTCCCCCTGAAGGGGGCAGTGTTCACTTTGGACTCTGGATGAGATGTCTATTGAAGAAGAGCGTTAGGGTGATGTCGAGCATCTGAAGGGATTTGGAGGCGCGCTTGGACTTGCGGTTGAAGCGCGCCA
>JAAZLP010000036.1 GCA_012799265.1 Phyllobacteriaceae bacterium
GAGCCGATATAGCCGAACCCTGCCCCACGCGTGAGAAGGTCGACATCGACGCCATGACGCGTCGCATAGCGCGCGATGGGCACACCGATGAGGAGGATGGCGATGGAGGCGACGAGAATGGCGACCAGCGCATTTGTGGTGCCAAAGGAGAGCGTGATGCTGCCGCCGATCGCTTCGAGCGCCAGAAATGAGATGGCGCCGATGGCGGTGTGGGAGATTCGTGCGCTGGAAAAGCGGCGGGCGGACTTTGCGGTAAAGCGCAGCGCATAGTCCTCAAGCGTCTGGTCAGCGACCCAGCGATTATATTCTCGTCTGACAGGAATGATCCGCTGACGCGCCATTTTTCGCCCAGAATTTAACCAGAAACAGCATGTGCCCAAAAAACTGCCAGTGCATGCATAACACGAAAATTCACGAAATCACGCGGTTTTTCAGGTGCTTCGCGGCAGTAGCGGAATCCCGGCCGCAAGCAGTTACGTCAATCGACGTATAGGGTCCGCGGAAAGAACAGCCCCAGTCTGCCCTCAGACGCCTCCCTTGGTGTCTTCGGGGAACAAACAGTTAGGGGACTACAATGACCATTCGCAGCGCCCGGAGCGCTATTCTCGCCGCCACTCTCGCCGGCAGCTTCACCCTCTCCATCGCACCGACCATGGCTCAGGACGAGACCATCAAGGTCGGTATCCTGCACTCGCTGTCGGGCACGATGGCCATCTCGGAAACGACGCTCAAGGACACCATGCTGTTCCTGATCGAACAGCAGAACGCCAAGGGCGGTGTGCTGGGCAAGCAGCTCGAACCCGTCGTGGTCGACATTGCTTCCGATTGGCCGCTGGCCGCCGAACTCGCCCGCCAGCTGATCGAAGTCGACGACGTCGATGCGGTCTTTGGCTGCTGGACCTCGGTCTGCCGCAAGTCCGTACTGCCGGTGTTTGAAGAGCTGAATTCGCTGCTCTTCTACCCGGTCCAGTACGAAGGCGAAGAAAGCCAGCGCAACGTCTTCTACACCGGCGCTTCGCCGAACCAGCAGGCCATCCCGGCCGTCGACTACCTCGCCGAAGAAGAAGGCGTGGAACGCTGGGTTCTCGCCGGCACCGACTATGTCTACCCACAGACGACCAACAAGATCCTCGAGCAGTACCTGCTCGACAAGGGCGTCGCCAAGGAAGACATCATGATCAACTACACGCCTTTCGGTCATTCCGATTGGCAGACGATCGTCTCCGACATCAAGGCCTTCGGCTCGGCTGGCAAGAAGACCGCCGTGGTCTCGACCATCAATGGCGACGCCAACGTGCCGTTCTACCGCGAACTGGGCAACCAGGGCATCAAGGCTGAAGACATTCCGGTCGTCGCCTTCTCGGTCGGCGAAGAAGAACTCTCCGGCTTCGACACCACCCCGCTGGTCGGCCACCTCGCCGCCTGGAACTACTTTATGAGCGTCGATACGCCGGAAAACGAAGCCTTCATCGCTGAATGGCAAGAGTTCATCGGCTCGGAAGACCGCGTCACCAATGACCCGATGGAAGCTCACCTCATCGGCTTCAACCTCTGGGTTGCCGCTGTCGAAGCTGCGGGTACCACCGACGCTGACGCCGTGATCGACTCCATCGTTGGCCTCGAAACCCCGAACCTGACCGGCGGTATCGCCAAGATGCTCCCGAACCACCACATCACCAAGCCGGTGCTGATCGGTGAAATCCAGGACGACGGCCAGTTCTTCGTGGTCTGGGAAACCGAAGACCTCGTTCCGGGCGACGCCTGGTCCGACTTCCTGCCTGAATCCAAGATGCTCGAAGCTGATTGGACCGCCCCGATCAACTGCGGCAACTACAACACCGAAACCCAGTCCTGCGGCGCAGCCCAGTAAGCCTGCAAGTACCCCCACCTAACCTCCCCCTGAAAAGGGGGAGGGATTGGGCCGGTGGGTTGGGCCCGAACGAGCCCCATACGCAATACTGCCCCTCCCCCTGACGGGGGGAGGATGGGTGGGGGACACCACGGCCCCACCCGACAAATTCCGCCTGCAAGGACAAGGACTTCCCAAGCGATGTTGACTCATTTTCTCCGCCTGGCGCTATTCACCCTGTCCCTGATCATGCCGCTGCAAGCCGCCAATGCGCAGGACGCGGCTGTCGACATTCCGGCCATGGTCCAAGCCATGGGTGAGGCCAGCCTCAAGGAGCTGGGCCAGATCGTTTCCGACCTTGCTGCCACCGGCGACAATGTCGTTGTGCCCACGCTCACCGCCCTGGCCGATGGCAATCTCTATCTGGATGAAACGTCCGGTCGCGTGGTTATCCAGGACGGATCGGCGATCACCGATCCGGTAACCGGCGAGGCGGTCGAGCTGGCCGATGAGGACCTCTCCCGCATCCGGGTCAACAATGGCTTGCGCCGCGATATCTCGGCTGCGCTCTCGGGCATGACCTTGATGAGCGACAATGCCAATACGCGCCTCAGCGCGGCACAGGGTTTCCTCTCCAAGCCCGACAGAGCCAACCTGCCCCTGCTGGAAGAAGCGATCGCCGCCGAAACCGACAGTGCCGTCCGCAATGTCATGGTCGCCGCGCGCGCCGTCACCCTTCTTGGCAGCGACGAGGCCAGCATCGAGGACAAGCGCGCTGCCATTCCCGACATCGTGGCCGGTGCCGGGCGCGACGCCATCACCATTCTCACCGGTCAGCTGGCCAATGCGCCAGACGAACTCAAGCCGGCTATCCAATCGGCGCTGGCCGGGCTCGAACAGGAGCGCGCCGTCTGGGGTGCGCTGCAAAATGTCTGGTTCGGCATTTCGCTGGGGTCGGTGCTGCTGCTCGCCGCCATTGGCCTTGCCATCACCTTCGGCGTCATGGGCGTCATCAACATGGCCCATGGCGAGATGGTCATGTTGGGTGCCTATACGACCTTCATCGTCCAGCTCGTCATCCGCCAGAACTTTCCGGGCCTGCTCGACTATTCCCTGCTGATCGCCCTGCCCTGCGCCTTCCTCGTCACCGGGGCCATCGGCGTCGGCATCGAGCGCGGCATCATCCGCTGGCTCTATGGCCGTCCGCTCGAAACCCTGCTGGCCACCTGGGGCCTGTCGTTGATCCTGCAGCAGACCGTGCGCTCGATCTTCGGTCCCACCAACCAGATGGTCATTGCGCCGACCTGGATGTCCGGCTCGTTCGAATTCTACGGCCTCTCGATCACCTATGGCCGGTTCTGGATCGTCATCTTCGCGCTGCTGGTCTTTGCCACCCTGCTGCTGGTGCTCAATCGCACACCGCTTGGCCTGCAGATGCGGGCAGTGACGCAGAACCGCCGCATGGCATCGGCCATGGGTATCCGCACGCCCTTCGTGGACGCCATGACCTTCGGCCTTGGTTCGGGCATTGCGGGCCTGGCGGGTGTGGCACTGACGCAGATCGACAATATCTCGCCCAACCTTGGCCAGAACTACATCATCGACAGTTTTATGGTCGTGGTCTTTGGCGGCGTGGGCAATCTCTGGGGAACGCTGGTGGGCGCGCTGACGCTGGGCGTCGCCAACAAATTCCTCGAACCCTATGCCGGCGCGGTGCTCGGCAAGATCCTGATCCTCGTGCTCATCATCCTCTTCATTCAGCGGCGTCCGCGGGGCCTGTTCGCCCTCAAGGGAAGGGCCATTGAACAATGATCGCGCGACACCAGAACCTCCTCACGTCCGGAGACAAGACATGCTGACCCAAGCCCTGCTGCGTGCGCTCGACAAGAAGGCCATCTGGGTCATCTCCATCTTCCTGGCCATTGCCATCCTTGTGCCCATGGCCAATCTGCTGATCCCGCCGGGCCAGTTTGGCCACGTGCCGACCTATATGGTTTCGCTCTTCGGCAAATATCTCAGCTACGCCATTCTCGCACTCGCGCTGGACCTGGTCTGGGGCTATTGCGGCATTCTCTCGCTCGGCCACGGCGCTTTCTTCGCGCTGGGGGGCTATGCCATGGGCATGTATCTCATGCGCCAGATTGGCTCGCGCGGCGTCTATGGCAATCCGGTGCTGCCGGACTTCATGGTCTTCCTCAACTGGAAGGACCTGCCCTGGTACTGGATGGGCTTTGACAATTTCTGGTTCGCCATGGCCATGGTCGTTCTGGTGCCGGGCCTGCTGGCCTTCATCTTCGGCTTCTTCGCTTTCCGCAGCCGCGTGACCGGCGTCTATCTCTCGATCATCACCCAGGCGATGACCTTCGCCCTGCTGCTCGCCTTCTTCCGCAACGATATGGGCTTTGGCGGCAATAACGGCCTCACCGATTTCAAGGATATTCTGGGCACGCCGGTTCAGGCGCAGACGACGCGCGTAACCCTCTTTGCAGCCACAGCCATCGCGCTGGCGCTGTCGGTTCTCGTCTGTTCGATGATCGTCAATAGTAAGCTGGGCAAGGTCATGGTCGCCGTCCGCGATGCCGAAAGCCGCACCAGGTTCCTCGGCTACCGCGTTGAATACGTCAAACTTTTCGCCTTCACTGTGTCGGCCATCATGGCCGGTATTGCCGGCGCTCTCTATGTGCCGCAGGTCGGCATCATCAATCCGGGTGAATTCGAGCCGGGCAATTCCATCGAGGTCGTCATCTGGGCGGCGGTTGGCGGACGCGGCACGCTGATCGGGCCGATCATCGGCGCCATTGTCGTCAATCTCGGCAAATCCTGGTTCACCACGGTTCTCCCGGAATTCTGGCTCTTTGCCCTCGGCGCGCTCTTCATCTTCGTGACGCTCTTCCTGCCCAAGGGCATTGTCGGGCTCTGGAACCAGATCTTTGGCGCACGCCGAAAAGTGGCCAAGGCCGAGCCGCCCGCCCCGACGCCAGTTGCAGCGGCGACTGCTGCTGTCGATATCGAGCGTGGCGAGGACCCGGCAAGCTTTCCCTCACCCCAGATGAAACCGGCGGAGTAGACCCATGAGCGGCGCACAGGATACAATGCTCTATCTCAACGGGGTGTCGGTTGCCTTTGACGGGTTCAAGGCTATCAACAACCTCTCCATCATCGTCAACCCAGCCGAGATGCTGGCCATTATTGGCCCCAATGGCGCGGGCAAGACGACCATGATGGACATCATCACCGGCAAGACGCGGCCCGACGCGGGGGATGTGATGTTTGACGGGCGCACCGACCTCACCAAGCTCGACGAGGCGTCCATTGCCAATCTTGGCATCGGCCGGAAATTCCAGAAGCCAACGGTGTTCGAGAGCCACACCGTCTGGGACAATCTGGAGATGGCGCTGAAAAAGCCGCGCGGCATCTTCGCGACGCTCTTCTACACGCCCAGCGCCGAGGACACCGGGCGCATTGCCGAAATCCTCGAAACGGTGCGCCTGCTCCACCGCAAGGATGAACTGGCGGCCAATCTCAGCCACGGCCAGAAGCAATGGCTAGAAATTGGCATGTTGCTTGCACAGGATCCGAAGCTCCTGCTGGTCGATGAACCGGTGGCGGGCATGACCGATAGCGAGACAGAGGAGACGGCCAAATTGCTGCGCGAAATCACCAAGACCCGCTCTGTCGTCGTCGTCGAACATGACATGAGCTTTGTGCGCGGGCTGGGATCGCGCGTCGTGTGTCTGGCCGAAGGCTCGGTTCTGGCCGAAGGCTCGCTGGATCAGGTGAGCGCCAATCCCGTTGTTATCGAAAGGTATCTCGGCCGATGAGCGCAGCGCTTTCCATCGACACTATCGATCTCCACTATGGCGCGGCGCAGGCGCTGAAGGGGATCTCCCTCACCTGCGCGCCGGGCCGGATTACCGCTGTGCTTGGACGCAATGGCGTGGGCAAGTCATCAACGCTGCGCGCCATCACCGGCATCAACCACATCTCCTCGGGTGCTATAAATTTCGGCAGCGAAGTGCTCAAAAAAACGCCACCCTATAAAAGGGCGCGCATGGGCATCGGCTATGTGCCGCAGGGCCGCGAAATCTTTCCGCTGCTGACGGTGAAGGAAAACCTCGAAACCGGCTATGCCGGTCTGCCCCGCAGCGAGCGCAATATTCCAGACTATATTTTCGAGCTGTTCCCGGTGCTCAAATCCATGCTCAACCGCCGCGGCGGCGACCTCTCCGGTGGTCAGCAGCAGCAATTGGCGATCGGTCGTGCGCTGGTCACCCGGCCCAAGGTTCTGGTGCTGGATGAGCCCACCGAAGGCATTCAGCCCTCGATCATCAAGGATATCGGCCGGGCGCTGCAATTTTTGCGCGACGAGAAGGGCATGACCATTCTTCTGGTCGAGCAGTTCCTCGATTTCTGCCGCGAGATTGCCGACGACATCTACGTCATGGACCGCGGCGAGATCATGCATGCCGGACCTGCCAGCGACCTCGACCTGCCCGACGTGCGCCGGCATCTGATGGTTTGAACGCAAAACGCCCGGCACGAAGCCGGGCGCATTGAAGGAAGAGAGTTGATCGGATTATTCGACCAGACCCGCAGCGCGGCAATCATCCAGGGTGATCGTATCGAGATCAACCGTGGTGGAAGAATTGCGAGCGGCGGTGTCAGCTTCGATACCGGTCGGCTCGCTGTCCGCCGTTGCATCGGCATTAGCATCGCCTTCTTCGGCGGCGTCAGTGGCCTCGTCGGCCGGGGTGGTGCTGTCTGTTGCGCTCTCGTTCATGTCGGCAAGGCGAAGGGCATCACAATGCTGCTGAACATAGGGCAGATCGGCGTCCGACACGTCATTGTTACCAACCTGGGTCTGGGCGAAGGCCGAACCACCCATTGTGAGACCGGCGAGAAGGGCAATAGTGCTCAGTGCGTACTTGGTCATTTTGCTAACCTATTGATTCATAATATGAAAGAGCGTTTGCTCACTCCACCAATGAAGAAGTTGGAGGATCGTTGCATTGCTTTCTGAGCACATTGAACACAGCATCGAGAGCAAGCTGCAGCGCGCACGGGGTGCAGCCAGGGTCAGCACAAAGCAGTTTGACAGGGCCACACGGCTCGACACCCTCTATCAGGATGGCTGCTGCAAAATCCGCCTGCCGCGCACCCATTCGACCGCGCTTGAAGCGGTGCTGATCAACACGGCCGGCGGCATTACGGGCGGCGATCAGCTGAGCTGGGGCGGCGCCGTCTCGGCTGGCGGACACATGGTGCTAACCACCCAGGCCTGCGAGCGGAGCTATCGGTCGACGGGTGACACCGCTCGCGTGGAGACGAGGCTTGCGGTCGGAGAAGATGCCCATCTCGACTGGCTGCCGCAGGAAACCATTCTCTTTGCCGGCAGCAAGCTCAACCGTCGGCTGGAGATTGATCTCGCGGCAGGCGCGACGCTCACCGCAATCGAGGCCGTGCTGCTCGGGCGCGACGCCATGGGCGAGGAAGCACGCGACGCCATGCTGCGCGACACCTGGCGCATACGTCGCGAGGGTAAGCTCATCCACGCTGAGGCAACCCTGCTCTCGGCTCAGGATGTTGAACGCGATGCGATCTCGCTTCTCGCAGGCAACCGGGCCTTCGCCACCATCGTCCATATCGCCGCCAGTGAGGACCGCGCGGAAGCGCTCTGCGCGCAGGTGCGTGCTCTCTTGCCGGAAGGCGCGCCGATTGCGGCCAGCGCCAATGGTGAGCGGCTCGTCATTCGCGCTATGGCCCGGACCGGCCTTGCCCTGCGCAAGATGATCGTTCCCACTCTGCTGCATCTGTCGGGCGCTGGCACGCTGCCGCGCCTCTGGCATCTCTAGGATAGCGCCATGAACCTTACCCCCCGCGAAAAAGACAAGCTCCTCATCGCCATGGCCGCCATGGTCGCGCGTCGGCGGCTGGAACGGGGCGTCAAACTCAACCATCCGGAAGCCATCGCGCTGATCACCGACTTTGTGGTGGAAGGCGCGCGCGACGGTCGTCCCGTCGCCGAGCTGATGGAAGCCGGTGCCCATGTCATCACCCGCGACCAGGTGATGGAGGGCATCGCCGAAATGATCCACGACGTGCAGGTGGAGGCCACTTTCCCGGATGGCACCAAGCTCGTCACCGTGCACCAGCCGATCCGATAGGAGCCCAAAATGTTCAAACGCGCCGCTCTTGCCCTTGCTTTCATGGGTGCTGCCACCATCCCGGCTTTCGCCCATCTCGATCCGGCCGAACACGGCTCCATCGCTGCCGGGTTCACTCATCCGCTTTTTGGTATCGATCACGTATTGGCCATGGTGGCCGTTGGCCTTTGGGCCGCGATGCAGGGTGGCCGCGCCATCTGGGCAGTGCCGGCCGCCTTCATCGGCACCATGGCCATCGGTTTCGCGCTGGCGCTGGCCGGTGCGCCCCTGCCCTTTGTTGAACCAGTCATTCTGGCCTCGGTGATTTTCATTGGCGTCGCTGTCGCCCTCGCCCTGCCGATCCCGACGACAGCTGTGGCAGCCATGGTCGGCTTCTTTGCCTTCTTCCACGGCCATGCCCATGGTGGTGAGCTGGGCGAAGCGGGCGCCGTCGACTTTGCCATCGGCTTTATCGCTGGTACCGCGCTGCTCCATGCAACGGGTATTGTCGCTGGACTGGCACTTGGCAAGGTGGGCGGCCGTATGCTGGCCCGCATCGCTGGCGGCGCAACCGCGTTGGGCGGCATCTGGCTCGTAATGGGCGCATAGGAGCGGACCATGATCCCCGGAGAAGTCATTCCCAAAGCGGGTGATATTGAGCTCAATGCCGGTGTCGAGCAGATCGTGCTGGAGGTCGCCAATACGGGCGACCGCCCCATCCAGGTTGGCTCGCACTATCACTTCTACGAAACCAATGCGGGGCTCGCCTTTGATCGCGAGATGACCCGCGGCATGCGGCTCGACATCGCAGCCGGTACCGCCGTGCGCTTCGAGCCGGGGCAGACGCGCGAAGTGCGGCTGGTGCCGATCTCGGGTGATCGCCGCATCTTTGGTTTCCGACAGAAGGTGATGGGGGACCTGTGAGCGACCGGTTTCTTCTGGCCTTGCCCGGGTCGAGATGATTTAAGGACGCCAAATTTTCCAGCGAGATCCGTCCATGACCGACCAGCCCCAAAACCAGCAAGCGAGCTTCAAGCCGATCTTCATCAGCGTCGTCGCAGACCTGCAGAAGACCGCCGCCGAAGACGGTGAAGTCATGGCGCTGATCGGTACCTTGGGTGCGGAAATCGCCTCGCGCTTTAACCAGCAGAGCTGGACGGGCGTGAAGCAGTCGCTGACGCGCGAAAACTATGACGAACTGCTCGGCGCTTTCCAGCGCCAGGGCACCGAACTCAACAAGGCCGGCCAGACCAAGAAGGCCTATGCCATTCAGGCTTTGGCGGTTTCGCTGGTTGCTGGAACACAGCGCCAGGACGCCGACATTGCCGCTGGCGAGCCGCTGCTCGACCAGTTGATCGACCATACTGTGGGGCTGGTTATCCGGACCGCAACGCGCCGCGTACACTAAGCCTTCGCGCCTAGCGCGAGAGGCTTCTGTCCGTCGCTTTCGTGTCCCTCCAGCCTCGAACCTTGAGGCCAATCACCCCGGGCTTTGCTCCCGGGGTTCAGAGGGATGAAGAATGCCAGCACGGATTTCGCGCGCCACCTATGCCGACATGTATGGCCCGACGACGGGAGACCGCGTCCGTCTGGCCGATACCGAACTTTTCATCGAGGTCGAAAAGGATTTCACCACCTATGGCGAGGAGGTGAAGTTCGGCGGCGGCAAAGTTATCCGCGACGGCATGGGACAATCCCAGCGCACCCGCGCGGAAGGCGCTGTCGACACCGTCATCACCAATGCGCTGATCGTCGATCATACCGGCATTTACAAGGCCGATATTGGCCTCAAGAACGGGCTGATTGCCGCCATCGGCAAGGCGGGCAACCCCGATACCCAGCCCGGCGTCGACATCATCATCGGGCCTTCCACCGAGGCAATTGCCGGCGAAGGCAAGATCATCACGGCCGGCGGCATGGACGCCCATATCCACTTCATCTGCCCCCAACAGATCGAGGAAGCGCTGATGAGCGGCGTCACCACAATGCTCGGCGGCGGCTCCGGTCCGGCCCACGGCACGCTGGCCACGACCTGCACCGGCGCGTGGCATATCGAGCGCATGATCGAGAGCTTTGATGCTTTCCCCATGAACCTGGCCCTGGCCGGCAAGGGCAATGCCGCCGTCGCCCCGCCGCTCGAAGAAATGATCCTCTCCGGCGCGTCCTGCCTCAAGCTGCATGAAGACTGGGGCACGACGCCCGCTGCGATCGACAACTGCCTGTCGGTTGCTGACGACTATGACGTGCAGGTGATGATCCACACGGACACACTCAATGAGAGCGGCTTCGTCGAGGACACCGTCGGCGCCTTCAAGGGTCGCACGATCCATGCGTTTCACACCGAAGGCGCGGGCGGCGGTCACGCCCCGGACATTCTGAAGGTGGCTGGCCTGCCCAATGTCATCCCCTCCTCGACCAATCCCACCCGGCCCTACACGGTCAACACCATTGCCGAGCATCTCGACATGCTCATGGTCTGCCACCACCTCGACCAGTCGATCCCGGAAGATGTGGCCTTCGCCGAGAGCCGCATCCGCAAGGAAACGATTGCTGCCGAGGACATTCTCCATGACATGGGGGCGCTGTCGGTCATTTCGTCTGACAGCCAGGCCATGGGCCGCGTTGGGGAAGTCTTGATCCGCGCCTGGCAGACCGCCGACAAGATGAAGCGCCAGCGCGGTCGTCTGCCGGAAGAAACCGGCGACAACGACAATTATCGCGTGCGCCGCTACATCGCCAAATACACGATCAACCCGGCCATCGCCCATGGCATGAGCCAGCACATCGGCTCGATTGAAGTGGGCAAGCGCGCCGATATCGTCATCTGGAACCCGGCCTTTTTCGGCGTGAAGCCGGAAATGGTGCTGCTCGGCGGCTCGATTGCAGCCGCGCCAATGGGCGACCCGAACGCCTCGATCCCGACGCCGCAGCCGATGCACTACCGGCCCATGTTTGCGGCCCATGGCAAACTGGTCAGCCGGTCGTCCGTCGTGTTCATCTCCCAGGCCGCACATGACGCGGGCCTGCGCAATCGCCTCGGCGTCGACAAGGACCTCGTTCCGGTCAGCAACACCCGCGGCGGCATCGGCAAGGCGGCGATGAAGCTCAATAGTGCGACGCCCGTTATTGACGTGCACCCGGAAACCTATGAAGTACGCGCCGATGGCGAACTGCTCACCTGTGAACCGGCGACAGTGCTGCCCATGGCGCAGCGTTATTTCCTCTTCTAGGCACAAAAAACTTCAAAGCGGCGCGTGGACGCCGCTATAAGCCGAACCATGGAAACCTGCGGGCGATTTGCGCCTGCTGCTCCATGGGAGGAATTGCGTGAAGGGTCTTCCGGACGATCCGGTGCACGCGCTGCGCGCGCGGGAACTGCTTGCTGAAACGCGTCAGCTGATTGCGGCCGAACGCTGGAAAGACGCAGCGCCGCGCAGTCACGCGCTGATGCAGATCGCGCCTGATCTGGCCGAAGCCTATGACCTCATGGGCGTTGTTGCGATGAAGACCGGCGCGCCCCAGATCGCCGAAGCGTGTTTCGCGCGCGCCATTGCCATCGGCCCTGTCAGCGCAACGCGGCTGCACAATCTTGGTCGGGCGCTGCTGGCGTTAGGGAAATCGGGTGAAGCCGAAAGGCCCTTGCAGCGCGCGCTCAATATCCGCGCCGACGATCCGGCCATTCTCTCTGATCTGGGCGATGCGCAGCTCAATCTGGGCAAGCACGCCGACGCGCTGAAGAGCTTTCGGCGCGCGCTGAAGAAAGACCCGAAGCACCGTTATGCCGCCCATATGGTCGCGGCGCTGACCGAGACCGGCACGCCGGACCCGACCTATGTCCGCAGGCTGTTCGACGACTATGCCGAGATTTTCGACGAGCATCTCACCGGAAAGCTCGCCTATCGGGTACCCGATGCGTTGGCGGCGATGCTGGCCGCTGAGGGGCACAAAGCTAGAACTGTCCTCGATCTTGGCTGCGGCACGGGGCTTGTCGCGGCGGCGCTGCAGGGGCGCTTCGGCGCCATCGATGGCGTGGACATCGCGCCGAAAATGGTCGAACAGGCGCAGAGCCGCAGGCTCTATCGCAATCTGGCTGTCGGCGATTGCGCAGAGGTTGTGGCCAGCAATCCCGACTTTGCCGGCCCCTATGACACGATCATCGCCGCCGACGTCTTCATTTATATTGGCGCGCTTGAAATCCTGTTTGACGCCATGATGCCACGGCTGGCGGATAATGGCCGGATTGCCTTTTCGGTTGAAACGTCCAGCACCAGCGATATCGAAATCCGTTCCAGCGGACGCTTTGCCCATTCGGCCAGCTATATCGGGACATTGGCTGACAAGAATGGGCTGACGATCCTCGCACAGCAGGACCATGACATCCGGATGGAGCTGGAGCGACCGATCCCGGGGCAGCTTTATCTACTCGGACGCGCGAACTGAGGGATCAAAATCCTTTGCTCAGGAGCGCTTGCCACGACTCTCAATCGCCATGATTGTGTGGTTCGGTATCGACTGCTTCGCGTCACCGTCTGGAGGACAACGTGATCCTGAACCGCACCATTGCCGCTTTCGGCCTGGCTCTCGCCGCTACGTCACTTGCCCTTGCACAGGATGAGGGTGAAACGCCGACCGCGCCGACCCCGCCGACCGTGACGGCAGCGCTCACCCTGACGCTGGAGAGCAATTCAGACATCGAGCGCACCAGCGCGACCTATCTCTGCGACAATGAGCAGGCGCTACAGGTTCACTACATCAACGCTGCGCCGAATTTTCTCGCCATCGTCCCGGTAGACGGTCAGAGCCATATCTTCGCGACGACGATCTCGGCCTCTGGCGCGCGATACGTTTCCGGCCCCTTCGAATGGTGGAGCAAGGGTGGCGAAGGCACGCTGCGCGACCTGACCCAGGGCGACGATGCGGAGCCGATGCTGACCTGCACCTCGGCGACAGAAACGCCATAACGTCAAAAACAGCAGAGCTAAAAATAAAAAGGCGCTTAATCGGGGCGCCTTTTTTTGATGCCGTAGCACGCAAGAAACTAAACTTTTAACGATATTTCGCGTCCGCAATCAAAGCGGGATGGATTACTCTAGCCACGCCCCGCCCTCTGGGTAACAGTGTGACAGTCCTAGCTTTTCGGGTTCTGTCATGACCGCGGCCGATCTTTTCACGCATAACCGGATCATCCTCGGCATGATCATCGGCCTGGGCATGACCCGCATCCTGATGACCTTTGCCTATGTCATCCAGAACCCGCAGCGGAAAAACCGCTCCAGCCTGCACCTGCTCTGGATGGGCTCCATCGCGCTGGAGCTGATCATCTGGTGGTGGTGGCAGCTGTCGCTGCGCTATCTGCCAACGTGGTCATTTGAACTTGTGTTCTTTGTCACCGGCTACGCCCTGACCATCTTCATGACCGCCATCATGCTGGCGCCGGATAAGATGCCGGAAGGCGAAAGCTATGCCGACTTCTTCATGCGGCGACGGCACTGGTTCTTCGGCTTCCTCGGTGCAACGCTGGTTTTTGACTCGCTCGACACCGTGATGCGGATCTTCATTCTCGGTGAGCCGCTCGACTGGAATCTCTTCATTCAGGTGCCGATAGGCCTGCCGCTCTGCATTCTGGGATGGTACAGTTCGAGCCGGATCATTCAGCATGTTCTGGTGGGTGGTCACATTATCTACCAGTTACACATCCTGACCTATTTCTCGCTCAACCTAGACTAGTCCCGAATGAACCCAATCACCGCCATTCACACCCCTGCTGGTGCCGATATCCAGCCGGTGGATCACCTCGTCCTGGCGCATGACGAGCGGCGCGTGAGGCGGAAAGTATTGCGGGCAAGGAACGGTACCGAGCTGTTGCTCGACCTGCCGCAGACTACCACCCTGGAGCCGGGCCAACTGCTCGAAGCCGCACCGGGGCAATTTGTGGAAGTCGTTGCGGCTGAAGAATTGCTCTACGAAATCCGCGCCAAGGACACGGCGCATCTCGTTCGCCTCGCCTGGCATATCGGCAATCGCCATACCTCGGCGCAGCTCGAAGAAGGCCGCATCCTCATCAAGCGCGACCATGTGCTCAAAACCATGCTGGAAGGTCTGGGGGCGACGGTAAGCAATGTCTCCGAACCCTTCTTCGCCGAGCATGGCGCCTATCATTCCCACTCCCACGGCGATGGTGGGCACGCCCTCCTGGCGCGGCGCTGATGAGCGACCTGCAAAAGCTGCTGACCTGGCTCTCCCCCGCCTTTCCGGTGGGTACCTTCGCCTGGTCGGCAGGGCTCGAAACGGCCATTGTGGACGGCAAGGTCACGAGCCGGGAGCAGGTAGAAGACTGGATTGGCGGCACGCTGGGCCATGGCGGTCTCAAGACCGACGCCATTCTCCTCGTTCATGGGCACCGGAACTGGAACAATGGCGCCGCACTCAGCGAGTTGAAGGACCTCTGCCTTGCCCTGACGCCCGCGCGCGAGCGGCAGGCGGAAACCATCATCACAGGCAATGCCTTCGTGCTGGCCAGCGCTGCCTGGCCAACGGATGTCCCTGCTCCGCTGCCGAAACCATGCCCCTATGCCATCGCCATTGGCGCCCTGGCGGGGGCGCATGGCATTAATCTGGGTGACACGCTGGTCGCCTTTCTGACCACCACCGTCCACAGCCAGATTTCCGTCGCCGTGCGTCTCGTGCCCATCGGTCAGACGGACGGGCTTGCGATCATGGCTGCGCTGGAGCCAGAAATCTCGCGCATGGCGGCGTTTTGTGGCGCGGCCACACTGGACGATATCGGCAGCGTCGCTTATGGCGCTGATATTGCCCAGATGAAGCACGAAACCCTGGGGACGAGGATTTTCCGTTCATGAGCATGCTGATTGCCGCGCTGGTGTGTATCGCCCTCCTGGCTATTTCCGTCGCCCATTTCGTCTGGGCCGTCGGGCTGTCATGGCCCCTGCGTGATCGCAAGCTGCTGGCCCAAACCGTTGTGGGCTTTACCGGCGTCGAGAAGATGCCTCACCCGCTGCTCACGCTCGCCGTCGCCTGCGCCACGCTCTATGCCTCAATGATCGCGCTGGCTATCGCGGACCATGATGGCGGCGGCACGGCGCTCAATATCGTGGGCGGGGTGATCGGCGCGATCTTCCTCGCGCGCGGAATCATTGGCTATACGCCAAAATGGCAGGAAATGACGGGTGAGCCGATTTTCCGCTACAATGATCGTCGGGTTTATTCGCCGCTATCGCTGTTCATCGGCCTCGGCTTTTTCGCTCTCATCCTCCTGCGCCTGATCTGATCCCGGAGCCTGTCATGTCCAAGAGCCTCAACGGTCCCCTGCGTATCGGCATTGGTGGGCCGGTAGGCTCAGGCAAGACAACGCTCTGCGAGATGCTGCTGAAAGCCATGCGCGAGCGCTATTCCATGGCGGTCGTCACCAATGACATCTACACGCAGGAAGACGCGCTGATCCTCTCGCGCGTGCAGGCCATTTCTGAGGACCGCATTGTCGGTGTTGAAACGGGCGGCTGTCCGCATACGGCGATCCGCGAAGACGCCTCGCTCAACCTCGCGGCCATCGACGATCTCAACCGCAAGTTCCCCGATCTCGATATCATCCTGATCGAGAGCGGCGGCGACAATCTGGCGGCGACTTTCTCGCCGGACCTGGCAGACATCACCATCTATGTGATCTCGGTGGCGCAGGGCGAAAAAATCCCACGCAAGGGTGGCCCGGCGATTTCCCGATCCGACCTCCTCGTCATCACCCATACCGATCTCGCGCCCTATGTTGGGGCGAGCCTTGAGGTGATGGAGAGCGATACGCAGAAGGTGCGCGAGGGGCGCCCCTATGTCTTCACCGACCTCCTGCGCCGCGAAAGCCTCGACCAGATCATCACCTTCATCGAAAAGCAGGGCGGCTTTACTGCAGAGGCCGCCGAATAGAAATGGTGGACGCTCTCCGCCTGCGGAAGCATCTCGATCAGACTATCACCGCCCCACCCCTGCCCCCTGGCGTGGTCAGACTGCCGGTATGGCAGGCAAAGCCTGCCGCACTGCACAAGTTACTGGAGCGCGCCTATGCCAGCGGCGGCGGCTCCGTGCCGGGTTTTGCGGAATGGTTCTTTCCGCTGGTGGAAGATGAAGAATTCGATCCGGCGCTGTTGATCGTCCTGGCCTCAGGCGAGGAGCCAGTCGGGTTGGTTCAATGCTGGACCAGCGGATTTATCAAGGACATCGTCGTGGCGCCGGAAGCCCGGGACAAGGGCCTTGGGGCCTGGCTCCTGCACGCCGCCTTCGCCGAATTGCAGCAGCGCGGCCGTGCCCATGTCGATCTCAAGGTCGAGGCGGGCAATATCCATGCGCAGCGGTTCTACCGGCGGCACGGGATGGTCGAGGTCTAGCTCGGGCTCTCATCCAAGCCTCTCCCTCCCGACTGGGGAGGGAGTGGGGTCAGTGGATTGTCAGCCTTCGGGGCTGGGCCGGACCAGCGCCACGACCGACCGCGGCGGTACCGTAGCGGTACTGCCGGTGATCGCGGTTTCGGTGGTATCGTCGGACTGGATGCCGACAACCCATTCGCCTTCGGGCAGATGGGCCACCACGGGTTCGATACGGCGATTGAACCAGACCAGCACGTCGTCGTCCTTGTGACGCAGATGCATGCCGAGGACCGATGCGCCTGCATCGTTCCAGTCGCCCTCGTTCATCTCCCGATTGTCGGGGTGCAGCCAGACAACATCGCGCACGCCATGCTTGTCCTGGCCGGTGAGGAAATGGTCATGGACAACGGCCGGGTGTGCCTTGCGGAAGGCATGCACCGCCGCCACAAAATCCACCAGTGCACCATCGGCACTTTCCCAGTCCAGCCAGGTGATTTCATTGTCCTGCGCATAGGCATTGTTGTTGCCCTGCTGGGTGCGGAACATTTCATCGCCCTGCTGGATCAGCGGGGTGCCGCGGGAAAGGAACAGGGTGGCCAGCATGGCGCGAACGTCACGCTTGCGCACGGCATTGATGGCTTCGTCATCGGTCTCGCCCTCGATGCCGCAGTTCCACGACTGGTTATTGTTGTGGCCGTCGCGATTGTCCTCGCCATTGGCCTCGTTGTGCTTGTCGGCATAGGTGACGAGGTCGCGAAGCGTGAAGCCATCATGGACCGCCAGCATGTTGACGCCATGATGCGGCTTGCGGCCGGCGACATCAAAAATCTCGGCTGAGCCGGCGACCTTGCCGGCCAGCGCACCGATCTTGGCCGGTTCGCCGCGCCAGAAGGCACGAATTTCGTCGCGATAGGTGTCGTTGTGCTCCTGGAATTCCTGGCCAAACTTGCCCACGGCATAGCCGCCCGGCCCCGGATCCCAGGGCTCTGCAACAAGGATGACCTTGCTCAGGACGGGGTCGTTCTTGATCTTCTGGAGCATTTCCGCGTCCGGATTGAACGCGGGTTCGCGGCCAAGGATGGTGGCGAGGTCGAAGCGGAAGCCTGAAACGCCCAGCTCTTCGACGTAATAGCGAAGGCTCTCGATGACGAGACGCTGCACGGCAGGATGGTCACAACGCAGGGTATTGCCGGTGCCCGTGTCGTTGACGAGGTGTTTCTTCCCGTCGACCTCCACCCAGCGATAATAGGTCTGCGGATCGAGCCCCATCATCGAGAGGATCGGACCCTGCTGGTCGCCTTCACCGGTGTGGTTATAGACGACGTCGAGGATCACATTGATGCCGGCCTTGCGATAGGCATCGGTCATGACGCGCAATTCCTGCGGACCACGCGGCACAAGGCGCGGATCGACGGCGAAATAGGCGACGGGGTTATAACCCCAGGCATTGGTGAGGCCGAGTGCGGGCAGATGGCCTTCGTCGATCCATGCGGCGATCGGCATGAGCTGGACCGTATCGACGCCGAGGTGCTTTAAATGGTCGATGACGCGCTTGGTGGTCAGCGCCGCAACGGTGCCGCGGAGCGGGCCCTGCACGCTGGGGTGGCGCATGGTGAAGCCGCGCACATTGAGCTCGTAGAAGAGGTTGGGCACCTTCTTCTTGTGCAGCTTGGCTGGCGTGTCGGTTTCGCCGCGCACAATGCCCTTGGGAACGAGCGGGGCAGTATCGACTGCCTCTTCGCGGCCCAGCCGCAAACGCGGCGAGCGGACAAAGACGCGATCGAGATGGCGCGCATAGGGGTCGACGAGCAGCTTGTTGGGATCAAAGAAAAGACCCTGGTCGGGGTCATAAGGCCCATCCGCACGCAGGCCATAGCGCGCGCCTGCGCCGATATTGGCGATCAGCCCGGCGCGGACATGGGTTTCGTGGACATCGAGTTCACAGCGGCCGATTTCCTGGTCCTGTTCATCGAACAGGCAGACCCAGATATTTGTGGCGCTCTCGGAATAGACAGCAAAATTCACCCCGTCCGGGGTCACCGTAGCGCCGAGCGCCTCGGTGCGCCCGGCATTGGGCACGAGTTCTGGTTGCATTTATTCGACCGATCTATGTGATGACGCTTGGTTCTGTTCGCCCTGTCCGCGCCTTGATGCCCACCAGTTCTTCCGTGAGCTCGATAAGCGGCTCAAGGGCGAGCTGGGTATCGAGATCATGGCGTCCATCCGCTGCCTCATAGCGTTCCAGATAGACACGCAACGTAGCGCCGACGGTACCGGTTCCGGAGAGACGGACGACGATGCGCGAGCCATCGACAAAGCCGATGCGAATGCCCTGTTTGGCGCTTGTCGAACCATCGACCGGGTCGTGATAGGTAAAGTCGTCTGCATAGGCGACCTGAAGGTCATCGCCGAAAGTTTTGCCCGGCAGGCCGGGCAGTTGCGCCCGCAGGTCATCGACCAGCTTGTTGGCGACGGAGCTGTCGACCTCTTCGTAATCGTGCCGCGTATAGTAATTGCGGCCATAGGTGCGCCAATGCTCGCGCACGATCTCGTCGACGCCCTGCTTGCGCACGGCCAAAATATTGAGCCAGAGCAGCACGGCCCAAAGACCGTCCTTTTCGCGCACATGGTCCGACCCGGTGCCCGCGCTCTCCTCGCCGCAAATGGTGACGCGGCCGGCGTCGAGCAGATTGCCGAAGAATTTCCAGCCGGTCGGGGTCTCGTGCATTTCGATGCCGAGCTTTTCCGCGACGCGATCGGCAGCAGCACTGGTGGGCATCGAGCGGGCAATCCCCGCGATGCCGCCCTTATAGGCGGGCGCCAGATGTGCATTGGCAGCGAGCAGGGCCAGCGAGTCCGAGGGGGTCACGAACCGGTTCTTGCCGATGATGAGATTGCGATCGCCATCGCCGTCCGAGGCCGCGCCGAAATCGGGACCGGCATCGGTCATCAGCAGGTCATACATGTCCTTGCAATAGACGAGGTTCGGGTCCGGATGTCCGTCATTGAACGAAGGCGACGGCGTGCCATTGATAACCGTGCCCTTGGGCGCACCAAGCATGCCCTCGAGGATCGCATGGGCATAAGGCCCCGTGACCGCATGCATGGCGTCGAAGGTCATGCGGAAACCTGACGCGAACAGCGCGCGGATCGCATCGAAATCGAACAGCGTCTGCATCAGCGCTGCATAGTCCTTAACCGGGTCGATCACCTCGACCACCATGTCGCCGACCTTCTGCGTGCCGATTTTGCCCAGATCGATATCCGGCGTATCGAGCGTCTTGAAACTGTCGATCACCTTGGTGCGGGCA
>JAAZLP010000452.1 GCA_012799265.1 Phyllobacteriaceae bacterium
ACTGATTCGGCCAACGAAGGCTGACAGGATCGGCCATCAAAGAACGCTGAATGACGCCCAAACGTATCAATCCGTTCTACTGAGATATGTTTGCAGATCAAACTCTTGCCTTCCAGACCGCCCTGTGATACCTTTCCGGATCAAATCGAGAAAATTGATCTGTAAAGGATTCACATGAAGGCCGAGACAGAGGCTCTGGACATGATCGGCGACCATTTTCGGCGCGCACGGCTAGCGGCGGGCCTGACGCAGGAGCAGGTCGCCGATCTCGCCGGCATATCCCGTCCCCGCTATCGCGACGTCGAAACCGGAGCTGCAGCGGCACGCGCCACGACTCTGATCAATGTTGCAAGGGCGCTTGGCCTGGAGATGATGCTGGTTCCTCAGGCGATGGTCCCGGCCATCGAGGCGCTGCTCAGCCCGCAGGGCGAGGACGACCGGCCGGCTTTCAGCCCACAAGCGGAGGGTGACGATGAATAAAGCCCGCTCCGCCGAAGCCCTCCTGTCTCTCGATGTTTTCCTCAACGAGGTAAAGGTCGGCACGATCGTCAGGACACCGGGCGACTTCAACGCCTTCAGCTTCGATCCTGCCTACCGCGCGAGCGGAGGGCATCCCGTGTTGAGCCTGTCCTTCCGCGCGGCAACAGGAGGATTGCGCAAGGATCCGCGCCCGGTGGCAGGCGCCTTGCCGCCCTTCTTTGCCAACCTCCTGCCCGAGGACAAGCTGCGCGAGGCGATGGAAAAGCATCACGCCCGGACCGTCCGGCCTGGCAATGATTTTGATCTGCTGGCCGCGCTGGGCGCCGACCTGCCAGGCGCTGTGCGGGTTATCCCGAGTAACGGAGATATCGTCGCTGCAACCGCTGCAGTTGAGGGCGAGCCGAAAGCGCGTTTCTCGCTCGCCGGCGTGCAGATGAAGCTTTCGGTGCTGAAGAACACCGGCAAGGACGGCGGGTTGACAGTGCCGCTCGGGGACAGCGACGGTCAGTACATCGCCAAGTTTCCTTCGACCGCCTTTCCAGGCGTGTCGGAGAACGAGTTCGCCAATCTCGCGCTGGCCGAAGCCATCGGCATGGACGTGCCCGAACGCGAGCTGGTGGGCAAAGACCAGTTCGAAGGCATCCCTGAAGAGTTCGAGACCCTGGCCGAGGGGCTGGTCCTTCTTATCCGGCGGTTCGATCGCGCCTCCGGCGCGCGACGAATTCATATCGAGGATTTCGCTCAGGTCTTCGGCATCTATCCGACACGAAAATATGAAGGCGCGGCCTATCATGACATCGCCGCGGCTCTGAATGTGGCGATCTCGCCGATAGCGGCGCTGGAGTTCGTCCGCCGCCTGACCCTGTCGGTGGTCATGGGCAATGGCGACATGCACCTGAAAAACTGGTCGCTGGTCTATCCCGGTGACGGCAACTCGCCCGCCCTGGCACCGATCTACGACGTGCTTTCGACGGTCCCCTATATCCCGGCTGACAATCTGGCTTTGTCACTTGGCGGCGAACGCGCGTTCAAGGCACTGACGCTGCCGCGGTGGAAGGCTTTCGCCAATCGGGCGCGACTTCCAGAGCCCGCCGTCCTGAAAACTGTCAGCGAAACTGTAAGGCGTATCGATGCGCATTGGTGGAAATTGCCGGAACGTGATGCGATCCCATCGATCGTTCTGGAGCGGATCGACGCCCACGTGAGGGCCATGATGCCTGTCCTCTTGGACTGAGCGCCGTTCATTGGTGCGGCTGACAGAGAAATGGCCCCGGCTGTGTCGCCGAGGCCATTTGCGCTTCAGTCGCCGCGGCGCGGGTTGGGGCGGGACCAGATCAGCGAGTAGGCTTCGCCTTCCTCGTCATCGAAGAGGTTGGCGTAGATCGGGGCGGTGAAGCTCGGATCATCGAGCTTGAGACCCAGATAATCGCGGCCTTCGCCCGAGCGCTTGGACCAGGCGGCACCGATCTCGGCGCGGCCGACCAGGACCCGGTGGCTGGGAGCGTTCTCGCCGTTTGCGCGGATGTCGGGAACGATACGCACGCCCTTGGCCTGGACACTGAGGGTGACGATTTCGCCGGTGAATTCGTTCGAACCGGTCTTCTTGAAGGTACCGATGGTCGCCATTTCAAATCTCCGTTTTCCGTTTTCGAGCCCGCACCATTGCGGCCTCGATGGCGATCGACGGGACGGAGACGATCGCTGGCGCATCCCCGTTTGCGGGGACTGGACAGCACAGGAGGGACTTTCTTGCTCGCGCGAGGAATGACGCGCCTCGGGGTCCCATGGAACATGGGGTGGGGCCGTCAGGGGAAGAAAGTTGTGACGACGCTGTTGCGCCAAAGCGATCGAAGCGCGCGCCGCGCGCTGGTATTCGGCCAGATCAGGCCATGGAAGAGGCCGTTTGGAGCGGTCAGAGATACGAGAAGAACGTAGAGTCTGGCGCATTCGAGTTCCGCCGGACCGGTGGCGACGGATGCCCGTGACGTCGCCCCTGTCCTTGGCACGCGTACCGCTATTTGACCCAACCGAAGTCTGCGAGAACGCATCCCGCCTGGGTTTCGCAATGTGCCCGCGAAATTCGCGTCACCCGTCCTGCGCTCCCGCTATGTGCCGCATCACTCCACTAGATTGATGTGAGTTCATTACGCCGATCCCGCGCCCCTTATCTCTGAGGACGGCGAGTTTATCTCTCTGTTCTGGCTTCCAACCAGATTCTGCACGCAGCTAGATGCGCGCATGGCCCGTGCCAGCAGACTCGGCAGACGCCATCGCCGCGAGCCGCAGGAAGGTCATCACTCCCACGGCAATTGCGCCAATGACCGAGAAGATGAGCTGCCAGGTCTCGGACGGCATCATATGTTTGACGATGCCGAGCGTGGCGTAGAAGCCGGCGACGACTGCCGGAGCGACAAAGGCGAGTGCGATCAGCAACCGCGCCCATAGAGGCCGGACCAGAATGAGCAGGCCTTGGGCTGCCGCCAAGGTCAGGCCGGCAGCGAGTAATCCGACAAGAACAGCCCCAAGCCAGCCCGCGCCGGTGCCGTAGGCCCAGATACCGGCGTTCACCCCGATGAAGAAGGGCAACGCAAAGACGGCAAGGTTGAACAGCAGCCAGCACATGAAGCCTATGGCGGCCATGGCGACGAGAATACCGAGAAAGGTCATGGTGGTGTCTCCGTGCAATGGATTGGACGGTGCGCCTGCCACCACCTCCACGGCGCGATCGGAACAGTAGCAGAAGTGCCCGCGATCATTAAGAACAAATAGAGATCAAAGAGATCCCCTGACCCTGTCCGGCCATCTTCCTTGTTCTGCCTGGACATGGTCGGATCCAGCGGCCCATCGCCCTACAGGCGATGTGTTTCGCCGGCATGATAGGCCGTCGAGGCGCTTCCGGTTCGCCGACGGCCTTGAGGAAT
>JAAZLP010000453.1 GCA_012799265.1 Phyllobacteriaceae bacterium
ATGAACGAGGTCAGCGGCGATGGAGATGCCGAATTGATGTCAGACGGCTCCATCGCCATCACCTTCGCCTATCACCACGGCGACGAAGCCATCCTCAAAGCTATCCGGCAGACTTTTTCAACGGCCTGCTAGACGCGCTCCAATCCGATCGCGATGCCCTGACCGACGCCGATACACATCGTCGCCAGAGCCCGCCTTCCACCTGACAGGGCCAGCTCAAGAGCGGCACTGCCCGTGATCCGTGCCCCGCTCATCCCAAGGGGATGACCAAGGGCGATTGCACCACCATTGCGGTTCACATGCGGAGCGTCCTCGGCAATCCCGAGTTCGCGCAACACTGCGATGCCCTGGCTGGCAAAAGCTTCATTGAGTTCGACAACGTCGAAATCAGTCGGCGCCATACCCAGCCGCTCGCAAAGCTTGCGGCTTGCCGGAGCCGGGCCCATGCCCATGATCCGGGGTGGCACACCTGCTGTCGCGCCGCCCAGAATTCGGGCAATCGGCGTCAGCCCGTGCTTGCGCACGGCTTCTTCGGAAGCAATGACCAGCGCAGCCGCGCCATCATTCACACCCGAAGCGTTTCCGGCAGTGACAGAGCCGTCCTTGAACAGCGGCTTCAGCTTACCGAGGGTTTCCATTGTCGTACCGGCACGCGGATGTTCATCCTTGTCCACTACGATAGGGTCACCACGACGCTGCGGTACGGAGACCGCAACGATTTCCTGCGTCAGGCGGCCATTGGCCTGCGCTGCAACGGCGCGTTCCTGACTACGAACAGCAAAGGCGTCCTGGGCTTCGCGCGACACGCCGAAATCCCGGGCAACGTTCTCACCTGTCTCCGGCATGGAATCGACGCCATATTCCTCCTTGAGCAGAGGATTGACGAAACGCCAGCCGATCGTCGTGTCGTAAATTTCCGCATTGCGCGAAAAGGCGGTTTCAGCTTTCGGCATGACGAAGGGCGCGCGGCTCATCGATTCCGTGCCGCCGGCAACGACGAGGTCGGCTTCGCCCGCCTTGATGGAACGGGCGGCAGCGATGATTGCATCCATGCCGGACCCGCAAAGGCGGTTGATCGTGGTGCCAGTAACCGAAACGGGCATGCCGGCCAGCAAGAGGCTCATGCGCGCCACATTGCGGTTGTCTTCGCCGGCCTGATTGGCATTGCCGAAGATCACATCGTCAACTTCTTCCCAATCGACGCCCGAGAGCTCGGCCATGAGCGCCTTGAGCGGCACCGCGCCGAGATCGTCGGGACGCACGGAAGAAAGGCTCCCGCCAAAGCGGCCGATGGGCGTTCTGCGATAGGCGCAGATGAAGGCTTCCCGGCTCATGCTGCGTCCCGCTTGCCAGAATGGGCCGCGGTCGTGCGTGCCTGCAGATCCCGCAGGGTGCCCAGTTCGTCATCGGTCGGCACCGGCGTTTCGTCGACATTGTCGGCATAGCGCACGGTCCAGCCGCAGGTTTCCTGGATCATCTCCTTGGTCGCGCCGCGATGGATGGAGTGAACCACGAATTCCTTGGTCTCCGGATCAGGACGCCAGATGGCGAGGTCCGTGATCAGCAGCGTCGGCCCCTTGGTCTTGATGCCGAGGCGCTGGCGATGGTCGCCGCCCTCGCCGTGACCGAAGGAGGTGAAGAAATCGATCTTGCTGACCATCGAGCGCGGGGCCTGCTTGAGCGTGATATAGATTTCGCCGCAGGAGGTTGCGATCTCGGGCGCACCGCCGCCACCGGGCAGGCGCACCTTGGGATTGTGATAGTCCCCGATCACGGTCGTATTGATATTGCCGAACCTGTCGAGCTGGGCAGCGCCGAGGAAGCCGACCGAAATACGACCACCCATCAGCCAGTAGCGGAACATTTCCGGCACGCCGACCGTGGTCAGCGCGGTCTCGCACAATTCCCCGTCGCCGATCGAGAGCGGCAGCACTTCAGGTGACGTGCCGATCGTACCGCTTTCATAGATCAGGGTGATGTCGGGTGCATGGGTCAGACGGGCGACATTGCAAGCAGCCGATGGCGCGCCGATACCGACGAAGCAGACGTCATCATTGCGCAGCTGGCGGGCTGCAGCGATGGTCATCATCTCATCGGGGGTAAAGTCAGTCATTCTTGAGGCCCCTCACACGCTCTGCAAAAACTTCGGGTGTGGCGCTGAGTACATTTTCCTGCATCCAGGCTGCGAACAGCTCACGATCCGACGAGATCTTGTCCCAATCGAGATAGGCAGCGTTGTCGCGTTGATAGTAGCCAAAAGTATAAGACGGGTGCGCGCCGCCCGGCACGACCGCTATCGCATCCACAGTCCAGTGCGGCAGGATGCAGAGATTGGGGTGAAGATCGGCGAAATCAGGCACCATCTCTTCGACAGTGACGACGACGCGCTTGGCCGCCAGAGCGACTTCCTTCTGCACGCCGATAATGCCTTCGATCAGCACATTGCCCTTGGCATCCGCCTTCTGGGCGTGAATGAAGGCCACGTCCGGCTGGTGCGCCGGCACAGTTGCCAGCTTCTCGCCGGTATAGGGGCACTCGATCATCTTGATATCGGGATTGACCTTGGGCAGGTCCGCGCCCTTGTAGCCGCGGAAAACTGCCAGCGGCAGGCCGGATGCGCCCGCTTCATAGGCCTGCGCCATGGCGGAATGGGAGTGCTCGACGGTCTCGATGGCGCGCGGATATTCGTTTTCGATAGCATCGCGCATGCGACGCAAAAGACCTACGCCCGGATTGCCGGCATAGGAAAAGATGACCTTCTTGGCCATGCCCATACCAATCATCTGGTCATAGACGATGTCTGGGGTCATGCGCAGCAGCGTGAGGTCCTTGAACCCCTGCCTGATGGCTTCGTGCGCCGCGGCGTGCGGAATGAGATGGGTAAAGCCTTCGAAGGCGACAACGTCACCATCATGCAGGTTGTCGCTCACCGCTTGGCTTAGCGGGACAAATTTACTCATGGGTCTTATTTCTTTTGCCATAACCGGTATGCTTATATTGGCCATGCAATCTGCCCGGTAAAATGATAATTTCGCACCCGCATATAATCTAGGAGCATATGAATGGCCTCCAGTCTGCTCGATCCGCGTATCAAGCTTCGCCATATCAGCTGCTTTCTCGAAGTAACGCGCCAGGGTGGGGTCGTTGCTGCCAGCCAGGCCCTCGGTCTCAGTCAACCGGCCGTCTCGAAATCAATCGCCGAGCTGGAAGATTTGCTCGAAACCCAGCTCTTTGATCGCAGCGGCAGGCGGCTGGTGCTGACCCGACAGGGGGAAATCTTCGGCCGGCATGCCATGACGGCAGCGGCGGCCCTGCGCGAAGGGGTCGAAAGTCTCAATTCCGACAAGGTCAGCCAGACCGTGGTCCGCGTGGGTGCTCTCCCGACCGTCGAGGTGGAAGTCGTCCCCCGTGCCGTCGCCATGTTCGCCAGCGGCCCCCTGGCCTGCCGCGTCCATATTGAAAGCGGACCGAGCACCCATCTCCTCGGCATGCTGCGCGCCGGCAAGCTCGATTTCAGCGTGGGTCGGCTTGCCAGCCCCGATGTCATGAAGGGCCTCGTCTTCGAGCACCTTTATTCAGAGCAGCTGACCTTTGCGGTACGGCCCAGCCATCCGCTGGCAAAGCGCGCGCCGCTCAGCGTGCGCGATATCGAGCCTTAC
>JAAZLP010000454.1 GCA_012799265.1 Phyllobacteriaceae bacterium
CCTGCTGATAGGTTACCACCCCGGCAATCTTGTCGCCATCCATGACGAAGACGGCATTGCGGTTCTGGTCTTCCATCGCCTTAACCGCGTCACCGGCCGTATCGCCGTCCAGTTGCATGGTCGAAGGTTCGCAGGCAACGGTCTGGGCGGTAAACACCCGGCCGCGGTCGATATCGGCGACAAAGGCCGCCACATATTCGTCGGCCGGATTGGAGACGATGTCCTGCGCCGTGCCGATCTGGACAACGCGGCCATCCTTCATGATGGCGATCCTGTCGCCCACAAGCATCGCCTCGTTGAGATCGTGGGTGATGAAGATGATGGTTTTCTTCAGCGTTGCCTGCAGCGCCAGCAATTCATCCTGCATCTCGCGGCGGATCAGCGGGTCGAGGGCGCCAAAGGGCTCGTCCATCAAGAGCACTTGCGGGTCGGAGGCAAGGCCGCGGGCAAGGCCCACGCGCTGCTGCATCCCGCCCGAAAGGTCGGATGGTGTGCTGTCCGCCCAGGAGGAAAGACCGACCTGTTCGAGCGCCTTGAGGGCCCTGGCCCGCCGCTCAGCGGGCGGAACGCCCTTCACTTTAAGGCCATAGGCGGCGTTTTCGAGAATGGTGCGATGGGGGAAAAGCGCAAAGTGCTGGAACACCATCGCAATCTTCTGTCGCCGGATCTCGCGCAATTGTGCGCCAGAACAGGAGGCGACGTCTTCGCCATCAATGAGAATTTTTCCGCTCGTGGGCCGGATCAGCCCGTTGAGCATGCGCACCAGGGTAGATTTTCCGGACCCTGAAAGGCCCATGACCACGAAAATCTGGCCTTCCTCGACCTCGAAACTGACGTCCTGGACGCCGATCGTCTGTCCGGTTTGTTGAAAAATGGTTTCTTTGCTTTTGCCGCTACCGAGCAGGGCAAGCGCCTCCTTGGGGCGGTCTCCGAAGATCTTGAAGACCTTCTCAACCTTCAATTTGGCAGTCATTTGACCTCATAAGTAGTTATGCGGCGAATAAAGACGATGTCAGTAGAAATATCCGCAGCATCAAGCAAAACAATAAAAACATGTCCGGACCGAATCTCCGTCCAGTGAAAATAGATTCGACATGTTTCGTGTTGGTATCTAAGGGTAGGTCAGTGAGAATGTCATTTCAACCGCAAAAAGAAAAAATGGCTTCACCAGTCCGGCGGTTGGATTAATAAACTGATTCTGATTTGTTCGAAATCATCTATCTGCGCCGGAATCCGGGCTATTCTGCCAGTGCGTTAAGCCCCGCGCGCCCTACTCATTTGGGTGAAAGCCGTCTCCCAGCTCCCCTCCGCTCGCTCTCAAGCCCGACCAGACCCGTTAGTCCGATGGCCTTCACCTCAAAGCGACCCAAGGATCTTGTCCCTTATCGTGGTGTAGCTGAGGCTGGGCCTCGAGGCTTTTCCGGCATAGGCCGGGCTGATCAGCGGGCCACGGCTGACAGGCTGACGAGAGGATCATCGCTCAATGGGGCGACGGATTCTAGTGTCATGTATCGCGATCTCTGGGCGGCCCACTCATCATTCTGCTCGAGCAGGATGGCGCCGACCATGCGGATGATGGCGTCGTCGTTGGGGAAGATGCCCATGACCTCGGTGCGGCGCTTGATCTCGCCATTGCCCCGTTCGATCGGGTTGGTGCTGTGGAGTTGGACGCGATGCTCCCTGGGAAGGTCATATAAGCCAGCACATCGGTCTCGGCCTCGTCCATGATCGCGGCAAGCTTGGGCACTTTGGGGCGGATCCGGTCGGCGACGGCCCTGCTGGCTGCCTCTGGCGTTTCCTGTGCGAAGGCGGTGGCGATGAAGGCGCTGGCGACCCGCCGCCCGCTCTTGCCGGCATGAGCCAGCACATTGCGCATGAAGTGGACTCGACAGCGCTGCCAGGTGGCGCACAGCACCTTGCTGACGGCAGCCTTGATGCCCTCATGGGCGTCCGAGACCACGCGATGGCTCGCGAGGACCAACGCTGCCGTCTGCTCATGACGGTGCCGGGTGTCGGCAACGTCACAGCCACTGCTTTTGCCGCTGCCGTGGAAGATCCGGCGAACTTCAAGAACTCGCGTTCGGTGGGCGCGTGGGTGGGGCTGCCCCCCAGACGCTATTAGTCTGGCGAGGTTGATCATGATGGCCATATCTCGCGTCGCGGAGACAGTCGCTTGCGTGGCCTGTTATATGAGGCCGCCGCGATGATACTGAACCGATCGAGGGACACCAGTAGTCTGCGAGCCTGGGCCTTGGCGCTCAAAGAGCGGCTCGGTTTCAAGCGAGCGGCCGTGGCCTTGGCGCGCAAGCTCGCTGTGATAATGCACGCGATGCTCCAGACAGTCGAGCTTTTCAATCCGCACCAAGCAAAGCCGGTACCCGAATGATCCCATTTGCCTGCTACAGCGCCCTTACAGCATCCACGCCTTAGCGCCTACGGACGCTCCAGGTCGTCGCTGCCGGGACGTGGCTGAGCTCATTCCGCGGAGCGGGAAGCAATTGCCACACTTGGCAGATTGCGTCACGAACATAGGAAGATCTCGCCTGCGAAACTCATCCTGCGGCGATCATAGCATCGACCGCGTAGACGACCCTGTACCCGGCAAACGAAGGCACCTGCGGCCGAGGGAATTGAAGACAGGAACTTCATTTCTTGACGGTGGGGCGATTAGACGACCCGCTCCGCAGGAGGGGTGCGCGCTGCTGGTTCAGCGTCACCGTTTAGGCCTTTGAGCGGCTGAGGTC
>JAAZLP010000455.1 GCA_012799265.1 Phyllobacteriaceae bacterium
CAAGACCACCGGACGATTCCGTCATGATGGCGCATTCGCCGGACAGGAAAAGCTGCTTGGCTTCCGAGGTGCGCCCGCCATAACGGAAGGTGTCGTCCTTGGCGAGATCCGCAAAGTTCTGGAAGTGGCGCACGAAGGGATCGCTGTTGAAGGTCAGCTCGACATCAACCGAGGCAAGACCGTTTTCCTGCGTGCCATATTGAAGGTTGTTCCAGGCAGAAAAATTCTCAAGGCCGATCCATGTCAGCCAGGTTGAGGTCAGGCCGCAGGCGGAAGCGCCGCTTGCCTTGATCTTCTTGGCGGCTTCAAAAACCTCTGGCCATGTCTTGGGCGGGTTTTCCGCATCAAGGCCGGCTTTTTCGAACGAATCCTTGTTGTAATAAAGGATCGGCGAGGAGGAGTTGTAGGGGAAGGACAGCATAGTGCCGTCGGGCTTTGAATAATAAGCAACGATGCCCGGCAGATACTGGCTCTTGTCGAATTGTGTGCTGCCCATGGAAAGCACGTCAGCCACTGGCTTGACCACACCTTCAGCGCCCATCATCACGCCGGTGCCAACGTCAAAGACCTGAATGATGTGCGGGGCCTGGCTGGCGCGGAATGCGGCGATGCCGGCATTCAGCGTTTCAGGGTAGGTGCCCTTGAAAACCGGCGTGACCTTATAGTCACTCTGGCTTTCATTGAACTCCTTGGAAAGGGTCTCAACAACTTCGTTGTTGGCGCCAGTCATGGCATGCCACCAGGAAATCTCGGTGACGGCGAGGGCAGTAGAAGTCGACAAAATGGTAAACGTGGCGGCAATGCCGGCCGCGAAGCCCAGAGTCTTCATGTGACGCTCCCGAATCTATTTTTTCGAAAGAACCGACCTTACAACCTTGCGTCCACACAGGTGCTTTTGCTCAGTCGCTCCCCGGTTCCACGACGGGAAGTATTGACGGTTCATGACAGTTACACAACAGTTTTGTTTAATCTTCGTGACATTTCGTATTTGGTAATCTTCGGGGATTTTTGCGTAAAACGAAAATAAGACGAAACAAACCTGCGTAAGTCTGGCCGCGCAAGCCTTCATTGCTGCGCTGTCGCGTCGTGTAAATGGCGATAGAGGCTGTGGATATGTAGGCTAACTGGCTAACGTCTCACTCCACTGACTCCTCCAGATAGCCGTCAAATCCTATGCCCATCCAGTTTGAATTTAGGAGAGCAACGTGGGGGAGTGTCTCTAGGTGTATTGCAGTTAGGCAATTGTTTTGTGGTGATTTTGATGGAGTGAAAAATGATGGCGGGCCATGCGAGATACCGATGAGAACTACGTTTACTCCATAGCCCTCCAAAATGAAGCCTGACACTGCATAGTTACAGGCCGGTCGCAAAGGCGGACCGTCCAGAGATGAGCTTCAGCCTCCATACAGAAGCCAGAGGCTTCCGGGCGCGGCGCAGACGAGACGCGGAACGCATGAAGGCGCGGGCGCGGTGCGTTATGGCGCTGTGGAACCGTGACGCTGCTGCCGCCCCCGTCACCTGGTCGAGATCGCCCGGGCGATCGAATCGCTGCTCATTACGAGAACACACGACATTATCTGACCGTGATCTGTGTTCATCATAGTCCGGCCCGGACGGTGCCACTGGCAGCGGGACCGACCTTGCTTCCGCTTCGGCCGCTGTCGTCGCCAAATGGACCAGCGCTGACTGACGCAAACCGAGTTTGCCATCCATTCAAGGGATCAACTCTCCGCCCCCTGAGAGTCAATCCCGACGTTCATCGCCTTAGCGGCGAAGCCGGCGCACATAGACAAGGCCCCAAGCCAAGCCGATCAGCGCGGCCGTCAATGAGCCCAACAGCACGCCGAGCTTTGCCGCGCTCAATAGCGCTTCGTTCTCGAAGGCGAGCATGGCGATGAAGATCGACATGGTGAAGCCGATTCCGGCGAGCAGCCCGATCAGGACAATCCCGCCCCAGGTCACGCCGGGCGGCAGTCGGCACCAGCCCAGCCGCACCATGAGCCATGTGACGACGACGATGCCGAGCGGCTTACCCGCGACGAGGGCGATGGCGACGCCCGTCATGACGAGTTGCGCGCTGCCTGCGCCGAGATCGACCCCATCCAGGCTGACGCCGGCATTCGCCAGCGCGAAGATCGGCATGATGCCGTAGGCGACCCAGGGATGAAGCGTGGTCTGCACGCGCACAACAGGCGGCAGCATCTCGCGGTTCGCCAGACGCAATTGCCGCAAAGGGCGCGACAAACGATTCATGTCCTTGGCAGACACGGCCTCCTTGTCGCGCAACTCCTCGGCGATCCGCGACACGACTTCGACGGGATGCTCGCGCATCGGGGTCGAGAAGACGGGCGTCATGAGGCCGAGAACCACGCCGGCCAAAGTTGGGTGCGCCCCTGTCACCAGCAGGCCCATCCAGACGACGGCGCCCGGCACGACATAAGCGTAAGCCGAACCCACGCCCATCCGTTGCAGGGCGATCACCATGATGATGCCAGCCCCTGCGATCGCGAACCCACTCAGGTCCAGTCCGCCAGAATAGAAAAAGGCGATGATCAGAACCGCGATCACGTCGTCAATGATCGCCAAGGCCAGCAGGAAGACCCTCACATTGGAGGGGATCGACCGCCCCAGCAAAGCTAGGACGCCGACTGCGAAAGCGATGTCCGTGGCGGTCGGTACAGCCCAGCCACGAATGCGCGTCTCTTCGCCATTGAAGGCCAGATAGATCAAGGCCGGCACGACCACGCCGCCGATCGCCGCGGCGATCGGAAGGACTGCCTGATCGAGCTTGCTCAATGCGCCTTCATGGATCTCGCGCCGAATCTCCATCCCGACGACGAGGAAGAAAATCGTCATCAGGGCATCGTTGATCCAGAAGTGCAGTGACCGGGAGAAGGTAAACTCACCAATCCCGATCGTGATCGGCATGTGCCAGAGGTCGTGATAGCTGTGGGCGAAGGACGAGTTCGCCCAGATCAGGGCCAGCGTCGCCGCGACGAGCAAGGCGACGCCGCTCACGGCTTCGATGTGCAAAAAGCGTTCGACCGTCGCAAAGGCGCGCTCGGCCAGATATTGGGTTCGAGACGGATTCCGATTGGCAGTAGAAAGAGTCACAGGCGCGTATACTCCGCGCGGCGGCCCGACCAAACGCATTCCCTGTCCACGGCACAGTGCCGTGGACACCCGCGCGCAAACTATCGGCGGGCTTGCCGCAGCGCAACATGCGCACGCAAAACATTCTCATCTTGAGAAACGGTTCTCCAAGGAGCCGGAAACATAGGACTGTCCCTAACTGGACTCCATTCCATATGTCGATTATTCTCGACATATGGAATCAGATGCCGCCATCCACGTGTTCGCCGCGCTTGCGCAATCGACCCGTCTCGACGTGTTCCGTCTTTTGATGGAGCACGAACCGGACGGATTGCCCGCAGGCGAGATCGCCCGCCGGTTGGATGTCCCGCACAACACCATGTCCACGCATCTGGCGACGCTGACACGCGCCGGTCTGATCGATGCCGAGCGGCACAGCCGTTCGATCATCTATCGGGCGAGGCCCGAGGCCGTGCATGCACTCACCAGCTTCCTCATCAAGGACTGCTGCGGCGGCCGTCCTGAAATCTGCGCGCCGCTGATCGCCGATCTTTCCCCTTGCTGCACACCGCAAACCCTTACCGCCAAGGAGGCCACCCATGACTGACCGCATCTACAATGTCCTGTTCCTTTGCACCGGGAACTCTGCCCGCTCCATCTTGGGCGAGGCGCTGATCAATCATGTCGG